>JAOAPP010000506.1 GCA_025462985.1 Bryobacterales bacterium
CGATTGCGATGGGCACCTTCTTGTGTCTGAAGCTTGAAGAGCTGAAATGCCATTTACGAGTCATCCCTTCGACACCGAGTCGATACTTCGCTAAATCCAATGTTCGCCGCGCGTGCGGGTAAACAGAGCAAAAGCACTGAAGACCACGTTTTAACTTCTTGCTATCCAGATGGCGATCGTATTGCTCTCAATCGATAGAGCGATGCTAGTAGAACATTCCTACGCCACCGATGAGATCAAGAAAGCGCGTCAATCCTCTCCGGGCCTGGTCATTCGCCAGAAGGAGCCGAACAACCTGGGCGATGAGGGTGACGCCTTTTTCACTCCACCCGAGCTGTTCTACATACGCGGTCAATTCCGCGGCGCCGAAGTTACACCTCGTTTCCTAACTGCGCATCGATGGTGCGGTCAGGAATCCGTTCTCTCTCAGCTACCAGGAATTGCGAATCTTCAAAACCTACAAATCCTCCCTTCGTTTCGGCAACCATCAAATGTTTGATCCTCCGCCGGGTCGGCTCGGGCACTAAGGCGAAAGTGATATGTGGATAGTAAAGATTGCGCTCGAACGCCCCTATACGTTCGTCGTACTTGCCCTACTCATTCTTCTCGTCAGTCCGGTCGTTATCTTACAGACCCCGACCGACATCTTTCCGAATATCGACATACCGGTTGTTGCAGTCTCTTGGCAGTACTCGGGTATGAATGCCGAAGAGTTGGAAGGGCGGCTTACGACCGTCTACGAAAAGGTGCTGACGACGCTGGTCGATAACATCCAGCACATCGAATCAACGACAGTAAGTGGAACTGCCGTCGTTAAAATCTTCCTGCAGCCTACGGCGAGCGTCGATCGCGCCAACGCGCAGGTCACCGCCGCCTCGCAGTCTATTTTGCGCCAGTTGCCGCCGGGCACGCTACCGCCATTAATTGTTAACTACACGGCCTCCAGTGTACCGATCCTCCAACTCTCTCTTTCGGGCCCAGGATTGAGCGAGTCAGACCTGAATGATCTGGCTTTGAATTTCCTGAGGCCGCAACTCGTGACGATTCCCGGTGCGGCTGTCCCTTATCCTTACGGCGGAAAACAACGAGAGATCATGGTCAACCTGCAGGACGGACTGCTGCAATCCAAGGGATTGTCTCCGCAAGACGTAGTGAAAGCGGTCAGCGTGCAAAATGTCATAGCGCCCTCCGGAACAGCAAAGATCGATCAATTCGAGTACGACATCGCTACGAACTCTGCACCAAGGACCGTCGAGGAACTGAATAACCTGCCGGTCAAAGTCGTGGGCAACTCGACTATCTACGTCAGAGATGTCTCACACGTTAGCGAAGGCTTCATCCCGCAGACCAACATCGTTCGTCAGGATGGCCGGCGCGGCGTTTTGGTCAGCGTGATCAAAGCCGGAGACGCGTCTACGCTCAGTGTTGTCCAAGGCATTCGCGACCTTCTTCCCCGCGTGCAGCAGACGCTTCCTCCGCAACTCAAGATCCAAGCGTTAGCGGACCAGTCCGTCTTCGTCCGTGCCGCCATCAGTGGGGTCGTCCGGGAAGCTGTCATTGCCGCCAGCCTCACGGCGCTGATGATCCTGATCTTCCTGGGAAGTTGGCGCAGCACCGTGATCATAGCGGTTTCTATCCCGTTGGCCATCTTGAGTTCGGTGATTATCCTGAGCCTCCTGCATCAAACCATCAATATGATGACGCTCGGCGGTCTGGCTCTCGCCGTTGGCATCCTGGTAGATGACGCCACTGTAACCATTGAAAATATCACCCGTCACCTGGAGGAAGGCCAACCGCTGCACGAGGGCATTCTGCAGGGCGCGGCACAAATCGCGGTACCTGCGCTAGTCTCCACTATTTGCATATGCATCGTGTTTCTTCCCATGTTCGCTTTGCAGGGTGTGGCGCACTATCTCTTTCAGCCGCTAGCCGAAGCCGTCATCTTCGCCATGCTCGCGTCGTACATCCTGTCGCGAACTTTGGTTCCAACCCTGGCGATGTACCTTCTCAAGCCCCCGGACGAAAATGCCGCTCGCTCGCGCAATCCCTTTACTCGAGCGCAGAAGGCATTCGATCGCAACTTTGAACGCTTTCGCTTAGCATACAAACGGTTGCTGACAGCGCTAATCGGAAGGAGAGTTCTTTTTGTTCCCGCCTTTCTTCTGGTCTGTCTTGCCGCCACCGCACTCATTCCATGGCTTGGGCAGGACTTCTTTCCGAGCGCGGATAGCGGTCAATTTATCCTTCACTTTCGCGCTAAGACGGGAATGCGGATCGAGGACACTGCGATGCTCTGCGATTTAATCGAGCGCTCAATCCGCCGCGAAATTCCAGAACAGGAACTGGCGAGTATTACAGACAATATCGGCCTCCCTTATAGCCAGCTCAACTATATTTACAGCACATCTGGCGCCCTCGGTGCGGCGGATGCCGACATACTCGTCTCGCTCAACGAAAAGCACCATCCCACGCCCGAGTACGTCCGCAATCTGCGGAAGGTGTTGCCTGTTGAATTCCCCGGCAGCTCCTTCTACTTCTTGCCCGCGGACATGACCACTCAAATCCTCAACTTTGGACTCCCCGCTCCCGTAGATGTCCAGATTGAGGGGCAGGACGTTCAGACAAACCACGACTTGGCCAACCGCGTACTTAGCCAGCTTCGGCATGTTGCCGGTCTGACTGACCTACGCATTCAGCAGGAGTTTGACTATCCCAGGTTTAACGTTGCTGTGGATCGAACCAAGGCAGCGCAAGGCGGCTACACAGACAGCGACATTACAAACAGCCTTCTCGTGGCATTGAGCGGCAGTTTTCAAACTATTCCAACCTTCTTCTTGAACTGGAAAAACGGTGTGCAATACGAGATGATCTCCCAGACTCCGCAGTATCGCATCCAGTCTTTGCAGGATGTCGGCAACATACCGATAACGTCGCCAGCCATGATTCATCCGGAAATTCTCTCCAATGTAGCCTCACTTAGTCGCGGAAGTGAGATGGAGGTGATGTCTCACTACAACATCCGCAGAGTAGTGGACATTTATGGCGCTGTTCAGGATCGCGACCTCGGGGCTGTGGGGCGGGATGTCACTCGCATCATCGATAGCAATCGTAAGCTGCTGCCCCGCGGGAGTTTTTTTCGGATACGCGGGCAGCTTGACACCATGCGCTCGTCTTACCTGGGCTTGCTGGCCGGACTCGGAGTTGCGATCGTTTTGGTCTACTTCCTGATCGTCGTCAATTTCAAGTCCTTGCTTGATCCCTTCATCATCATCACGGCGCTCCCTGCCGCGTTGGCCGGCATCATCGTTTTCCTGTTCCTCACTCACACTACGCTCAGCGTGCCCGCTCTCATGGGAGCCATTATGTGCATGGGTGTCGCCACGGCGAACAGCATTCTCGTGGTGGCATTTGCCACCGAACGTTTATCTGCCCACGGGAACCCGCTGGAAGCAGCCATCGAGGCCGGCTTTACGCGTTTTCGGCCGGTTCTCATGACCGCCCTCGCCATGATTATCGGCATGATCCCCATGGCCCTCGGCTTGGGCGACGGAGGCGAGCAAAATGCCCCGCTCGGCCGGGCCGTTGTGGGCGGCTTGCTCTGTGCCACGGTCGCCACGCTGGTATTTGTCCCCACGGTGTTTGGTCTGTTACATGGGATGCGCCTCTCTCATGGCAATAGCGATGACACAGAAAATCCCCATGCCACTCATTTGTAAGTGGTCTTTAGCCGGAGTAAAGGAGCAGTAAATGGCAGCTGATGAGAGAAGCGAACCGCACCTTTATACTGCGGACGGAACCGCTCAGAAAAACCGCGGGCAAATAGGTTCCAGCAGAACGGCTTTATTACTAATTGCAGGGGCGGCTGTTGCACTCGGACTTTCCATCTTCTCCGGCATTCACGGCCGAGTGAAAGCGGAATCTAACCTGCGACACGCGACGGAACGAGCGGCCGTTTCAGATGTCACCGTAGCCTGTCCGAAAGAAGCTTCGCCCACCGAGGAAGTGGTTCTACCCGGAGCCACACAGCCTTTCGTTTACTCTCCTATATATGCGCGAGCCAGTGGATATCTGGTGAAGTGGTATCGCGACATAGGCGCGCGCGTAAAGAAAGGTGAACTATTGGCTGTCATTGACACGCCTGAGCTGGACAAACAACTGGAGCAGGCGCGAGCAGACCTGGAGTCCGCAAAGTCGAATCTGGCATTGGCTAAGTCCACGGCCGAGCGCTGGCAGGGCCTGGTAAAGACGCGCTCTGTCTCCAAACAGTCAACCGACCAGGCCGTCGACAACCTCGGTGCAATGCAATCATCAGTCAATTCGTACGCTGCCAATGCGCGCCGGCTAGAGGACCTGGTCTCGTTCGAGAAAGTCTACGCGCCCTTTGATGGAATCATCACCGTCCGCAATACAGATACCGGCTGGCTTATCGATGCTGGAGCCAACTCCTCCAGCAAGGAACTGTTTCAAGTTGCGCAGATCAGTACACTTCGCGTCTTCGTCGCCGTCCCCGAAGTCTATTCGCGCGCGGCGCGGGTAGGCGCGACGGCAACACTTACGCTCGATGAATTTCCAAACCAGACGTTTCGAGGAAAAGTCACCCGGACTTCCCACTCCATCGACATGGCGTCGCGAACCCTGAACACGGAAATAGATGTCGACAATCCTACGGGGCAACTATTTCCCGGGGCTTATGTGCAAGCTCATCTCAAGTTGCCCAGTCAGACCCGATCCGTGATCATTCCTTCGAACACCCTGCTATTTCGCTCTGAAGGTCTTCGCGTCGGTGTAGTTCGCAACGGCTGTGCGAAGTTGACTCCAATCACTATCGGTGTGGACTATGGCGCCACCGTAGAAGCGACTTCCGGGCTAACGCCAGAGGACATGGTAATCATCAATCCTTCTGACTCTTTGATCGACGGCACGCCGGTTCGAATTACACCGCCCGCGGTAGGCGCCACGCAATGAAGCCTCTTCGCCTGCCTCCGGCCCTTCTCGTTTTACTGCTGGCAGGTTGCACGGTCGGTCCGAAGTACAAGCAGCCCACGGTTCCCGTGACCCCTGCCTATAAGGAGCCGCCGCCTGATTCGTTCAAAGAATCAGATCAATGGAAGACCGCCCACCCAAACGCGGATGCGCTGCGCGGCAATTGGTGGGAGATCTTTGGCGATTCTCAGTTGAATGCTCTGGAACAGCAGGTTACCGTCTCCAATCAGACTCTGAAGATGGCGGAAGCGCGCTTCCGCCAGGCGCGCACCATGGTCCGTTACGACAGGGCATCGGAATTTCCCACAATCTCAGTAGCCCCAAGCATTGAATCCTTGCGCTATTCACCAAATCAACCATACTTTCCTTCCACCGCCGGTACCGCTCCCAGAGCAGGGTTCATCTTGCCATTCGACCTTTCCTATGAGGTTGACCTCTGGGGTCGCATACGCCGGACCGTCACCGCCGCCGGCGAGGAGGCGCAAGCTACTTCCGCTGATCTTCAGACTGTCGCTCTCAGTCTTCATGCCGAACTGGCGATGGACTATTTCGAGTTGCGCAGCGCCGATGCACAAAAAAGGTTGCTGGACGACACCGTGAAAGCTTATACCGATATGGTGCAACTCACCACGGACCTGTTTCACGGGGGCGCCGCGCCGGAGTCTGATCTCGTGCAGGCGCGAACGCAATTGGATACCGCGCGTGTGGAGGATACAGATGTGGGCGTATTTCGGTCCCAATATGAACACGCCATCGCGATTTTGATTGGAAAACCCCCGGCTGATTTTGGTCTGCTGCCCTCGCCGCTTAACGTCGAACCGCCGGTTATCCCGGTCGGCCTGCCCTCGCGGCTCTTGGAGCGGCGCCCCGACATCGCTGCCAGCGAGCGCCGCGTCGCCGAGGCGAATGAAGGAATCGGCATCGCGCGTGCGGCCTATTTCCCGAGCCTTGTTTTAAGCGCGACCGGTGGCTTTGAAGGAAGCTCCATCACAAACTGGTTTACCTGGCCTAGCCGGATGTGGGCGGTTGGTCCTACCATGATGGAGACGCTCTTTGATGCTGGCCGACGCCGGGCCACATCAGAGTCAGCGCTGGCCAATTACGACGCTACCGTTGCTAACTACCGCGAGACCACACTCACTGCGGTTCAGCAGGTAGAGGACAATCTTTCCGCGCTTCGGATACTGGAACAAGAGGGGCTGCAGCAAAAAGAGGCAGTTGCCGAAGCGCGACCAGGAGTTCAGCTCTTCACTGATCGATTCCAGGCCGGTGTCGATCCCTACCTTCAGGTCGTCTCCGCTCAGACCATTGCCCTTCTGAACGAGCGGAACGAAGTCGACATTCTGCGGCGTCGCATGGACGCTAGCGTTCTCCTGATAAAGGGCCTTGGCGGAGGTTGGGACGTTTCCAAGTTACCCCAGATCAGCTCGATGCACTGATTACCGCTCTGCTTCTCAAGCGGGCGGTTATGGGCAACAACAGCAGCCGTGATGCTCCGGAAATTCGATCTGCTTGACTTTGTGCTGGTTCAATACCGCAGGCTAAGGCGTCTTGATAGTAACCAGGAAGATGCCGAGAACTCCGGATCCGTTGGGGTTCGTGCTGATGATCTAACAGTGCGTGCGGCAGGATTCTAGCCATTCATCTTGAATGGTGTTCAGGTTCAAATCACCCAGGTGAGCAGACTGCAGATTCAGCTCGCGCTCAGAGGCAAAAAGGAACAGATCACGGTTAGGGCCGCGCCTTCTCTGCTTCAAACTGAGAACGCCACTCTCGCGCGCGCGACCTCGAGATTCTGATGCAGCACGTCAACGCAATCGATGCCACTAATGGTCACAGCGACCGGCAGGCTCATTGCATAGCGCAGTCCCATAGTGACAACGACTGCACCCTCGCGCACCAGTTCGCCACTGCCTCCCAGGCTTTTCATCCCCAGCGCCGCCATGCCGCGCCGGTTCACCTCT
>JAOAPP010000513.1 GCA_025462985.1 Bryobacterales bacterium
GAAGGCAAGGAGTACGTCGTGAAGGACGGCGATGTGATCGAATTCAAGACTTACGTTTAACGCTTCGGCCCGCTGCCCTGCTTTGCTTGCGAAGCCTTGTTACCTCCTCCGGGGTCAAATCTCGCCATTTCCCGATCGAGAGCCCTTCCAGCGTGAGCGGTCCGAGGCGGGTGCGAACAAGTTTGAGCACTTTGCTGCCGACCGCTTCGAGCATCCGGCGCACCTGCCGGTTCCGACCCTCTGTGATTGTGATTTCGAGGAATGTGTATTTCTCCGAATCTCGCTGGCGCACGACGGTGGCAGGTCGCGTCGGACCATCGCTCAGCTCGACGCCGTTCGCGAGGCGATTCAGTTGCTCGTCGGTCAGCAGGGTGGAGGCTTTCACCAGGTAGGTCTTGGGAATTTTGTGTTCCGGATTGGTCATGGCCTCTGCGAGCGCATTGTCATTGGTCATTAGCAGCAGGCCCGATGTGTCGAGATCCAGACGACCTACCGTGCCCAGAAATTGTTTGACATCTGTAAGCAGATCGTAGACTGTGGGCCGGCCTTCCGGGTCGCGATACGCGGTGAGAAAACCTTTCGGCTTATAAAGCAGGACGTAGCGGCTTTCGGCTGACTGGAGCGGCTTGCCGTCGAAGGTCACTCTGTCGCGGTCAAGGTCGACCCAGTGGTCGGGCGTTTGAATGAGCTTGCCATTGACCGCAACACGTCCACTGCCGATCCAGCTTCTCGCTTCCGTTCTGGAGCCGATACCCGCTTTGGACAAGACGCGGTCCAGAGTTTTGAGCCTTCGCTCCGTTTGCTTCACTACTGCTTATCTTGACTCAACAGGTCAGTGCGGGAGACTTCTTCGCCCTGGAAGAAGATGTTGGCAATCCGCTCGGTCGCGGTAATGTCCTGGACCGGGTCGCCATCTAAGAGAAGCAGGGAGGCGTCATGTTGACGCGCAATGAGACCAATCCTGCGCTCGGCTCCCAACACTTTCGCGGCGTTGTATGTCGCGGCTCGGAGCGCAATGCCGGAAGGAATTCCGGCTTTGACCCACAGCTCCAGTTCGTGCTGAATGGTGGGACCGTGAACCACCAGCATATTGCCCGCGTCCGATCCAGTGATCAGCAACACGCCAGCCCGATGGGCCTTACGGAGATTGGAACGTGCACAGTCGAGGATGCGTTGAAAGGCGTCCGCATCCCCGGAACGTTTATTGCCGGCAAGCCATTCCCGAGTGGACGAGATCAGATCAGGCGGAGCAACGCGCTGCACCAGGGAACGATCGAGCGCCTCGGCATTTCCGGTTTTTTGATCGAGCAGAGCGTTCAACACGCTGAGAGTCGGATCATACGCGATATCGCGGGACTGCATGGCGACAAAGGTTCGTTCGGGAATCTCGTCGGACATAGAGCCGTGTTCGATGCTCGTTGTTCCCGCATCGACTGCGTCTTTGACGTCCGCAGCGTCACCAGTATGGGTTGCAACGGGCAGATGGTGGAGCGCTGCCCGGCTGACCACGGCCCGATAAACCTGCAGGTCCATACGGTTAAAGAGTTTCCAATGCGGGTTGCCGGCATCGAGAACAGCTTTTATTCCGTCGACGCCGGTTTTTCTCAGTTCGTCAACCTGCTGCGTCGCCTCTGCGGGCGACTTTGGGAGACGCACGAACTGTTTCTCGCCGGCAGCCCGCAGAGATGGCGGGAAACTATCGAGCAATTCGGTGGGATGGCCACCCGGTGCGGTGAAGAGAGGTCCGTCGGTGAACAGCTCCGCGCCGAGGTATTGGCCGGAACTCATCTTCCGGCGGAGGGCGAGTGAATTGTCGAGCCAGTCGCCGGTGCTGCGAACTGCCGTGATTCCGCAATAAAGGTAAGCAGCCAAGCGCTGCAGGTCCGCATTCGGCTGCGAATATCGCTTCTGGTCTCTGTAGACGCCGCCCGGTGCGCCCAAATGTACGTGCATATCAATCAGGCCCGGCATCAGAGTACGCCCTGCTTCGTCGCGAATCTCGGCGTGAAACGATGCCGCGTCGGCGGGCGGGGATTGAAAGACCTGGGCGATTTTGCCGTCTCTGATCAGGACCGCGCCGTTCGGAATGACGCTCCCGTCGCCCACAAAGATCCGCACGTTTCGAAACAGAAGGGAGCGATTGCGGGATGCTGCGCGGGCGAGAATCTTCGACTTGTCGATGCTCTGTCTTGTCTTTGCCTGATAAACCCCGAGCAGAAAAAAAGGAGCGAGCACCACGAGAATCCATGCCTTCGCTTTACCGGCGATCTTTTCCTCTTTTTCCCAGCGGAACAATTTCACTCCGACAAAGAGCGCCACGCACATGGCGATCGTAAGGGCCACAACGGCGAACCAGTTGGCCGCGAGCCCTTCGCCGCCGATCATGATGGACGTGATTCCCTGGAACAGATAGGTCGCGGGAAGGAATTGTGCGGCGATTTGCAACCACACCGGCATGATGCTTACAGGAAAGGATGCGCCGCTGAGGAAGAGCATCGGAAGGTAAAGAAGCTGGATTACGACCTGTGCCTCCTGTGCCGAATTGACTACCGAGGCTACGATCATGCCCATCGCACGAAACGAGATGACTCCGAGGCAGATGAAGACCAAGAGAGAAAACATCTTCGTCGGAAGGGGCATGTGATAAAGGACATGCGCAAAAACGAAGAACAGGAAGACAGTGGGAAGAAAGCTGACCAAGCCAGAGACCAGGGATGCGAAGATGACCGGCAGTGGGCTGATGGGCGCCACCTTGAACCGGCGCAGTACGTTCGTCTCACGGTCCTGCACGGTTCGCATGCCGGCACCAAAGAAGCCCGCGCCCAGAATGCCGATGATGATCACCATTGAGATCACCTGCGCCATGTTCCCGGCGTTTTCGCCCGCGTGAAAGGCCTGGGCAAAGATGAAGAAAAACGTTAGCGGGAAAAGGTAGCTAAAGAAAAGGACGGCGCGATCGCGGCCCATCAGCTGCAGGTTGCTCTTGATTTGCGCGATGTAAGGTCGCATTATTCCCGGAGCTTCTTTCCGGTCAGTTCAATAA
>JAOAPP010000522.1 GCA_025462985.1 Bryobacterales bacterium
GAAATGGAGCGAACATGAAGCGCCGCGGCTTGGTGCGTCCGTGGCTTTTTACAGCGTGCTCTCGTTTGCCCCGTTGTTGCTGCTCATAACGGCTGTCATAGCCGTGATCTTTGGCCAGTCCAGTGCCCAGGGAACGCTTGTCAATGAAGCGAGACAGCTCATTGGAAACCGGGGCGCCGAGACGGTCCAGTCATTGTTGAAGAATGCCCAGAAGCCGTCGTCGGGTGTGATCGCCAGCATCGTCGCCTTTGTGACGCTGCTTTATGGAGCGTCGGCCGTCTTCATTGAACTCCAGGATGCGTTGAATCGCATCTGGGAAGCTCCAGCACAGACCGCGGAAGGCGTTTGGGGCTTTCTCAAACAGCGCCTCTTCTCCTTCGGGATGGTGCTTTCAGTCGGCTTTCTGCTGCTGGTCTCCTTGATCTTGAGCACCGCACTGGCGTACCTGGGTAAGGGCTTCGGCCGAGTGCTTCCGGTGCCCGCGCCCGTACTCGAAGTCTTCAACCTGCTGGCCTCGGCTGTGGTGATTGCGGCTCTGTTTGCCTTGATGTTCAGGTATGTGCCGAATGTCAGAGTGCCCTGGCGTAACGCTCTCCTCGGAGCGGTGACCACCACAGTTCTGTTCATCATCGGCAAGTTTCTCCTTGCTCTGTATCTAGGCAAGGCGAGCGTCGGGTCGACCTACGGAGCCGCTGGATCGCTGGTTGCCGTCGTGGTTTGGATTTACTATTCGGCGCAGATCTTTTTCTTCGGCGCCGAGTTCACCCACGTCTACGGTCAAACGCATGGAGGGGAAGTGGCAGTCGGCGCCCGGTCCGACCAGCAAAAGAGTGACGCCGTGCCGAAGGCGCCTGCCACTCCAGAACCGGCAGTGGCGGCAAGGGCTGCGGCCGCATTTGGAGGATCTGCAGGGGCTAGTTCACCCGTGTCTCCGGGCCCGGCGTCAGGCAATTCTCCCGCACCCTCAACTCCGATCCCGGCGGCCCCTTCGTTCTCTGCGCATCCTCCAGAACCATCCAGAGTGCGGCAGGTATCCACGCCAGTAAATGTACCCGTTCCGATGCTGGGCGCCCGGGTTCAATGTTCAACGGATGCCCGTCCGGCGAAGCCGAAACTGCTCTGGGCGCTGGGAATAGGTTTCGTTCTGGGAAGGTATGTCGTATCGGCCCACGGTCAAAAACGCGCCTGAGAATACCCCAAGTTCGAAGACTGCGTTTCCCGCAATTTTTTGTGAAGCGGTTCTTCCCGGGTTCAGTCCCACTAGTGGTCAACGCGCTTGAGCAGAAGTAATCTGCCCGAGTATCTAGCAAGCGTTGTCCTTCCAACTTACAAGTTGGGATGGGGAGGAAAGATGAATCGAAGGAGATCTTCGAGTTTTGCCGGCGCTATTCTTGGGGCAGCTCTACTGTTGCCCGGAACCGTTCTGTACTCGCAGACTGCGCCGGACAACACAAAGGTCAATAAAGAAGACCAGAATAAATCAGCGCCTAACGCGGACAAAGCGAAGAACACCTCGTCGGACACTGAAGTGATGGCGCATATCCGGCGCGACATAGTGAAAGATAAGTCTCTGTCCACTTACGCGCACAACATTAAAATCGTCAGCACTCACGGCAAGGTCACGTTGCGTGGACCTGTGCATAGCGATGAGGAGAAGCAGACGATTGAGCAATATGCGAAGAAGTATGCCGGCGACCAGAATGTCACCGACGAACTAACTGTGAAGGGCGACGGGAAATAACCCGGCGACTTTCTGAAAAGGAGAATTGAATGGCAGGAAAAAACACAGCTGTGTATGGAATTTACCGGGACCGGGCAGAAGCAGAGGCGGCCGTTGACCGTTTCCTCGCGGAAGGGTTCCGCAACGAAGATATTTCGGTGCTAATGCAGGATAACGTCGGCACGAAAGACTTCGCTCACGAGAAGGAGACCAAGGCGCCGGAAGGAACAACGGCTGGTGCCCTCACCGGTGGCGCTGTCGGCGGAACATTGGGATTGCTGGCCGGTATTGGAGCGCTCGCCATTCCCGGACTCGGACCCTTCATTGCTGCGGGTCCGATCATGGGAACGCTGGCGGGTCTTGGCTCTGGCGGCTTGGTTGGAGGCGTCATCGGCGCTCTGATCGGGATGGGGATTCCGGAATACGAAGCCAAGCGTTATGAAGGACGGGTCAAGGAAGGCGGCATCCTCTTCTCTGTTCACTGCGACAACTCCGACTGGGTTAAAAGAGCCAAAGAGTTGCTGAAGGAGACCGGGGCCGAGGATGTCTCATCAAGCGGTGAAGCTTCGGCAGACTTCGCCGAGGCCGATCGCCCACTTCGCCGTACCACAACAACCTCGTAGCCGACAGCAGGTGAACCGCTCCGCGCGTCCCCAGAGCCTTCCTCAGCACGAGGACACTGAGGGCCGTGACGGAGCGGTCTGCTGCTGAAAAGCCCATCTCCGTGGTCTCTGTTACCCTTTTTCTACCCCTCTGCCTCTAAGTCCCTATTAGTGTGTTCTGGGGTACTGTCTTGATATAATCCCCGCAGGCCAAGTTGGCCTTTAAAGGGGTCACTATGAAAGTCTCATGGGGACTTGGGAGGGGAGTGCTCATTGCCGCATGTCTGGCAGTAGGGCAGCTTCTCGCACAAGAAACAGCTACTATCCTTGGAACGGTCAGCGATCAGTCAGGCGCGGTCGTTCCAAACGTTCCAGTCGTTCTCACCAACACCAATACCGGTGTAACCAGGAAATTGACCACCAACGAGGCTGGCGCTTATAACGCACCAGAGCTTCAGATCGGCACCTACTCGATCAAGGTGGATGCTCCCGGCTTCAAGAGCTATCAGAAAACGGGCCTTGCTCTCAACGTTAATGCAACGGTCCGCAGCGATATCACTCTCCAGGTTGGACAATCCTCCGAAAGCGTCACGGTCGAAGCGAACGCTGTGCAGGTTCAGTCTGCGACCAGTGAACAAAGCAATGTAATCACCGGACAGCAGATACAGCAGATCGACACCAACGGGCGCAACCCGATTCAGCTTGCGACGTTAGTGCCGGGTGCGGCAAGCAGTCTGCCCGATTTCAATGCTCCGACAGCGCTCGGCAGCAACAACAACATCAGCTTCAACGGCGAAAGGCCGCAGCACAATCTCTGGATGATTGACGGCGGCGAGGCTTACGATCGCGGAAGCGGCGGCGGCATGATCGTCAATCCTTCTCCGGATGCGCTCCAGGAGTTCCGGGTCATGACGAGCAACTACAGCGCCGAATTCGGAGCGGCTTCGGGCGGCACTATATCCATGGCCATCAGAAGCGGCACGCGCGATTTCCACGCGGCTGCCTGGGAATTCAATCGCAACGATGTTTTCGATGCGACCGATTTCTTCGCCAACCGCTCCGGCAGCGGCAAACCGAAACTCCGGTACAATGCCTACGGCTTCAATGTCGGCGGCCCGGTGTTCATCCCGCACCTGTACAACAAAGACCGGCAGAAGACCTTCTTCTTCTACAACATGGAATGGCGCAAGCTGATCCAGGGCAGCCAGTTGAATGTTACCGCGATCCCGACTGCTGCCTTCGGCGGCGATTTCTCCGGTCTCGGCACCATCACGGTTCCTCAGACCACCGACCCGGCCGCACTTCAGCGGTATGCCGCAGCCGGCGTCACTGCCGGACAGCCCTTCCCAGGCAACCGGATTCCGGCTTCCTTGATCAATCCGAATGCGGCTGCGTTTTTGGCTACCGGCGCGTTCCCGAAAGCGAATGCACCCAACAACCAATTTGCAGCAGCCGTCGCGGTTCCCACGGACCTGCGTGAGGAAATCGTGCGAATCGATCATCAGTTCAACGACAAGCTGTCCCTGATGGGTCACCTGATTTATGATTCGAGCAGCAACGCATACGCCACTACACTCTGGGGCGGGGATACTTATCCGACCGTCGGCACCTTGCTGACGGCGCCGTCCTATAGCGTCGTCGTTCGACTTACTCAAAGCATCAGCCCGACCGTCGTCAACGAAGTGTCTTATAACTTTAATGGAAATAAGTTGAACCTGGTGCCGACTGGCACTTACGCCCGTCCGAGCGGGTTCGATGTTCCCGAGTATTTCCCGTCGAATCTGCTGAACCGGCTTCCGCGTATCGACATCGGAGCTCCCTACAACGTGAATTACGATCCGGGTCCACGGCCATGGAATAACGTATATGGGGCGCATCAGGTGGGAGACGATCTCAGCTGGACGCGCGGCAACCATAACATCCAACTCGGCGGCAGCTACATGCGAAGCGTGAAGACGCAGGACATCTCCGGCTATACGAACGGCTATTTCGGCTTCAATGGAAGTTTCTCCGGCAACTCGTTTGCCGATTTTCTGCTCGGCGATTCCAACAGCTATCAAGAGTTGCAGTTGCAGAACGCAACCAACATTGCCTTCAATCAATATGCTGTGTATGCCGTGGACAATTGGCGCGTCAGCCCACGCTTGACCCTGAATCTTGGCCTGCGCTGGGAAGGGATTCCTCATTCCTACGACGAGAACAACCAGGTCTCAAACTTCGTGCAGGGCCAGTACAACCCGGCAAACCGGGCGATGCTCAACCCGAACGGTAGTTTGAACAGCGGCAGCCCGGGCTTCGGCACTGTCTCGAGCAGTCCGCTTTCCACCGTTCCGTTCTACCTGAACGGCATCGGAGTTCCCGGGCAGAACGGGTTCCCCCGCGGACTCGTCCAGAATCACTGGAACAACTGGGGACCGCGCGTCGGATTTGCCTATGACGTCGCTGGCGATCAGAAGACAGTGGTTCGCGGCGGCTTCGGTATGTTCTACGAACGCATTCAGGGGAACGACATCTACGATATGGGCACAAACCCGCCGTTCTCGTACTACCCCAATGCCAGCAACGTATCTCTATCGAACCCGTCCATCAGCGTCGTCAACGGCCTGCAGGCATCGGTTCCGACCTATCCATCGAGCCTGCGCGCTCTGGCGTACTCCGACTACAAAGTTCCGGTCGCCATGCAATTTAGCTTCGGCATTCAGCGCCAGCTCTCCAGAGCGGCTGTCCTGAACGTGTCCTATGTCGGATCGCACGATTACCATCAGCCGGACGTTCGCAACATCAACACCGTGCCGCTGAATGACCCGAACCGGCTTGCAATTTGCGGCGGCAATTGTGGTTACACCGGAGCTAACGCCAATTACAACCCGAACTTCGACCGCTTTTACACCGGCTTCTCCAACATCAACATGACGGAAGCGGCAACCGGATCGAACTATAATTCGCTGCAGGCCAGCGTGACGTGGCGCAACAGCCACGGGCTGACGCTCTCGGGCGCGTACACGTATTCGCATGCGCTTGACTACGTCACGGGCGACACCAACAACGTTTCGAATCCCTTCAACCGGAACTACGATTACGGCAGCGGTGATTTCGACCGGCGGCATATCGCAGTAATCAGCTATGTCTACGAACTGCCGCTCTTCAGACGCTCAACAGGCTTCAAGCACAGCGTGCTCGGAGGCTGGGAACTCTCTGGAATTACCATGTTCGAGACCGGCACGCCGCTTACCCCGACTCTCGGTTTCGATAACCTCGGCCTCGGCGGTGGAACAACAAACCGTCCCAACGTGAACGGCGCGGTCTCGACCCTGCAGAACGTTGATCAATGGTTCAGCACCTCCTCCTTCTCGGCTCCCGGTGCGCTCCAGTGGGGAAACACTGGCCGCGGATCTCTGAGAGGACCTGGCCGCGACAACTGGAACGTCGCTCTGTTTAAATCCTTCGCAATCCCCGTGCGGGAAGGAATGCGGATCGAGTTCCGTTTCGAGACCTACAACACCTTCAATCACACGCAATTCAACGCTGTGAATACCACCTTCAGTGACACGTCCAACTTCGGACACGTCACCTCGACCTACGATCCGCGCATCATTCAGCTCGGCGCGAAGTTCCTCTTCTAAGCCGGCTGTACATCAAACGCAAAAAGGCCCCGGGATTTCACCTCCCGGGGCCTTTTTGCGTCTTAATTAGATTAGCCTAAGCGTGCAGCAATCGCTGGATCGGAACCGGCGATCGCAAACTCCGGATTGCCGATCGTTCCCTCAGTCCGGACGTAGCCCAGCGCCACCACTTCGCCAAGCGCCGGAGAATAAGCCGCTGCCGTCAACTCGGCGACATTCTGACCGTTCAGTGTGAGCTTCGTTCCGGCTTCGGGCGGTGCGCTCGCGCTGATGCGCAGCGGTTTCAGATGCCGGTGAACCTGAGCTCGCGATCGAACTCGCTCCACGATCTCCTGTCCGAGATAGCAGCCCTTGCTGAAATGCACGGCGTGCAAAAGCCCCGTTTCCTGCACCAGGTACCGTTCGGTGATGTCCTCGCCATAGCGGGGAGCGCCGTTTTCAAGGCGCACCACGCGCGCGTCCTCCGCCGAGACTTCCGGAATGCCGGCAGCCTTCAGTGCCCGAACCAGCTCCGGGAGTTCTGCCGACGGAACAAAGATCCGCACACCTCGCGATCCAGTGCTGGCAGCGCGCGTGACGAACCCGCTGCTCCATTTGGAAGAGCCAAACTCATCCTCTGGAACGGCGATGCCGAGCGCCTTCGCATGTTCGAAGCTGCGCGGACCTTCAAGGCCGATGACCGCCCAGTTTGCCGTCTCGTCATGCACTTCCGCATCGTCGGCAATGATGTAGCGGTCCAGATGCTCCAGCAGTTTCACTCCGAGTTCGGGCTCGGTGTCGAGGAAAAGACTATCCCCCAGATTGTAGATGTAAGCGTCGGCGAGAATCCGGCCCTGAGCCGTCAGGAAGAACGCGTAAACGCCTCCGCCTTCTTTCAAATCGTTCACTTGATTGGTGCTCATCGCGTGCACAAGCCGTGCCCGGTCCTCTCCGGTGACACGAATTTTGCCGCGGGCTGACAAGTCTATCGCGGCGGCGTCCGAGCGCAGTGCTTCGTAGCTGTTCATAACTTGGTTCGGCCTTTTAGATGCGCTCGGCCTGGCGCACGGATCAACGGACTGCGGTTGCCGGAATGCCGATGAACCTCTGCATTGCCGGCTCCAACCCCGGAGCGCAAGCATAGGCGTTCCCGCCGTAAATGCTGTTCTGGCCGTCCAGGCTCGCAAACTTGCCGCCCGCTTCTTCGATCAGAATTTTCAACGGAGCCAGATCCCACGGAGCTGCGGTCGGTTCGATCCAAGCGTCCGCTAAACCCTGCGCGACCATCATGGCATCCACCGCTCCGCCAAGGCTGCGAACCGCCCAGAATCCCTGCAGCCAGTCCACCAGGTTCTCGCTGAAGCGGCGTATACCGGCTTTCTGAAAACCGTTGAAGCACAGCACGGCATCGCCCGGTTCAGCTTTGGTGGAAACCCGAAGACGTTCGCCGTTAGACCACGCCCCGCCACCCTTCGATGCCGACAGGAGAAGCCCCTGCCGCGGGCAATGCGCGGTGCCCGCCACCACCTCGCCGTCCTGTTCCAAACCGATCAGCACGGCCCACAGCGGAATTCCCCGCACAAAATCCCGGGTTCCGTCAATGGGATCGATGATCCACTTGCGACCGCTGAGAGACTCGCGGTTCGCTCCCTCCTCCCCGAGAATGCCGTCCTCCGGGTACTCGCGGCTGATCTGCTCTACAATCAGCTTTTCGCAGGCCCGGTCTGCTGCCGTCACCGGAGACTCGTCGTACTTTGTTTCCGCCCTTACGCCTTTTCTCTGGTAGTCCAGTGCGAGCGCCCCGGCCTCCTGCGCGATCCGCTTTGCGAGCTCAACCTCTCGTTCAAACGCCATGACTCCGATTATGGCGCGACGGTATCTATCGGGCCGCCCTGCGAGCGTCGAACTCGCGGCCGCCCCCTTCACCGCCTTCACGAGACACAGTGAAATGAATGGTGTTGCCCTTCAGCTTGCCATGGTAGATCATCTTGAACTGCTGGCCCTGCCACTCCCGGACAACGCTGAACACGATGTCTTCGCCGTTCACTTTTCCATCCGAAATTGCCGTTTCGCCGCCCCGCATTCCCTCCACGGAGCCTGTCACGGCATCCCCCTCGGCCTTCAACGTGATCACGCTGTGCACCGTGTTCCCCTGCGCCCCTGGGAACTCTCCGGTCCATTTGCCGTTGGGATCGCTGGCCCAAAGAGAGATCGCAATGGCCACGCCCGCAAAAAAAAGCTTGGTAGTTTTCATGTCCTGTACTCGTCTTAGATGTTCGGCGTCAGGGTAGAGGTACGAACAGTTCTGGCCTGGCTGGCACGTTACCATATAGGAGTATTGACACAGGTTAATCTTCCCG
>JAOAPP010000527.1 GCA_025462985.1 Bryobacterales bacterium
CAGCGAGAGGAAGGCTTCCACCAACAACTTGCGATCTGCAGGCGGCAGGCCGCGCCACCGTTGCCAGCGGCTGACGCGTGGTTGCGCAGGAGCCGTTGACCTGCTGTGGCGATGGAAGAGGTACCACTCGAACGGGCTGAGCACGGAGTAAAGCGGAAACAGGATGTCTGGTAGATCGATGTGCTCCCAGACCCGCGGACGGAAGAGCACGCGTCGCACAATCTCGAACCGGTAGGCCGGCCCGCGCCGGAGTCCAAGTTCATAGCGTTTCAGGGCCCAGCTGCCGGCGGCATCCGGGCTCGGCCGGAAGTCCTGGGCAGTGTGCTCGCTATGCGCATAGCGGAGGATCCACTGCGCTTCACGACTACCGGCCTGCAACTGCATGGCCGGAGAGAGCGCTTCGGCGTCGAGCAAGGACAACTGCTGCGACACTGCGAGGGCCGCTGCGAGCTCGGGCAAGACGTGGTGCTCACGCGCGCAGTCCGTGATCGATGCCTTTAGCTCTGCCGTGAAGCCGCGCCACAATGCGGCGACGTCAACGAGCGACTTCATGCGGAACCAGCCGTCGAGCGCGCCATGCACACAGAGGTAAAGAAAGCTGCGCTGAACGGGCAGGGCGGCAAGCGCCGTTTCCCCGAGCTGTACGCGCTCACTGGGAGCGACCTTGGGATCGGCAAGGGCGTTGCCCGGCATGCAGGGATTGCGGAAGAGGCGCCAGTGAAGATCGACCTCAAACCCGGAGCGATCCGCCAAGTAGGTGTAGTCCTTGCCATGGCGTCGCCAGGAACGCCGGCGCGCCGGCGTAAGTCGAGCAGCCGGGTCATTGCGCCGGAAGCCGTCGGTCAGCAGAATACGGTCGGCAATTTCTTCCATACCAGGCGAGATGAGGAGATCAATGTCCCCGACGTCGCGCAGGCTGGGGTCGTTGAAGACGCGCTGGGAGAGCGGGACGCCCTTGAGCACGCGGACGGGCACCCCGGCCTGTTGCAGCAGGTCGCAGAGCCGACGTGTTTCGGCGAGATAGCGGAAGGCGGCGATGGCATTTTCCGTGGCGGCCTGCTTCAGCTGAGCTGCAACGTATGCGGGAACCGCGGCACCCGCCGTGGTGAGCGCTCGGTAGACCAAAGGCGCCACACGGTGATGCACGCACAACGAGAGAAGAAGCTCCCAGGCGATCGAATCCGATGCGGCAAGCGTGCGCACATGTGCCGCATCTTCGCTGGTGAGCGGCCAACGCACGCAGGCCAGCATCAGGCGCATCTCTGTTGGCAAGTTTTCGTAGTGAAAGCCAAGCGCGGAATGGGAGGCGGTCCGGGGCATCACGGGGCGGGGGTATCAGTATCATATGCGAGGCAGCGGGTGCAGGACGGACCGCGTCTGGAGTGAGTCAGCGTATGGCAAGTGAGGTTCCCATCACAGCGGAGAGTGTCGTCGAATGGAGTCAGGCCCCAGTAGCCACCGAAGTGGATCGAGAGGTGGTGCTGATGAATGTGGGGCGGGGCCGCTGCTATGGACTGGGAGAGACCGGCAGCTCCGTATGGCGAAGGTTAGGCTCTCCCATCCGGGTGGATGATCTGTGCCGCGAGCTGCTGCTGGAGTACCGCGCGGACCCGCAGGTACTCGAACGCGATGTGCTCGCACTGCTGGAGCAGCTGAAGGAAGAGGGATTGGTGAAGGTGATCGCGAGTTAGCTGTGGGTTATCACGTAAGACTTATTCGTGACCCTATAAGGCTTAACTCGCAATCCATAAGCCTTCACTGAAGCAGCAGAAGATGGGTTCGCTCAAAGCACAGCGAACCGTCTTTTTATTTACAGTTTTCTCAATTCAGGAGAAGGGCTGTTCTCGACGGTCGAGATGGTCCGTTTTCCGGTTTGACCGTCAACCGCCAAGAACTCAGACATCGCAGAATTTCTCAACCCGCAGTGTTCGGTGAGTACGTTGACGATCTTGCACTTGCTGAACGGACTCGGAAGCTAGACCACCACGTAGCTATATCCCCCTTCGCATTGCAGAAGAGCGATCGCAGATACCATAGACGCAACAACCAAGACCTCGGGGACAGTATGCGCCAGCATGTCTCGTACGATTGTTTCTGGGGTTTCGGAGAGGGTGTAGTGCTTGATCAGTTGCCGTACCTGCTCCTCTAAAGCAGTATGGCAGCTCAAAAAGCGTGCGCCGCGACGTTGCAGCCCCTGCATGCTCGCGTCTTGAAGCGGAGAGGTCTCGGCGCTGGGGTCCGTGACCGCTGTAATATGAGCGGCGTCATCTGTGAGTTTGCTGAAATAATACGGATTTCTCACGGCAGGCTCGCGGGTGCGAGGATCATTGATGTTCAGCCAGGCGCCGATCCTGTATTTTTGCCAGACATAATCATCGTAGTTGAGGAGATTGGCTGGTCCATGCATGCCGCAGATTACCTTGACTTGGTCCACAGGCACTCCAAACCCGTAGTGAAGACCATTTAAGGAATTCTTTACCTTGGCGAGAGATGCTCCATCTTCAACTTGCGTGATGTCGAAGAGCTGTTTCACTCTTGCCTTTTCGTGCAATAGTCCTTCAAAGGTAGCGAGGTTCCATTCCGATGTGGTCCATACGAGCTGTGCTTCTGCAGGCTGGTTGAGCCTTGAAACTATTCCGAGAGCTGCGATCCCGGCACACGCTTTTGTTGCAAAACTGCGGCGGGTTAAACCATTCATATGTATCCTTACTTTCACCTGTACTGGAATGTCGTCATCGCGGAATCCGCTGGACCGTTCACTCGATGCGGCTTCACGCGGGCGTCAAGTGCTTCTCCCGCACCTCGCACAGGCAGAGAAGCGAAATCCATCAAACAGTCGAGGGCTTTACGTGGCTGGTTTTATCACCGGAGCATCCGGA
>JAOAPP010000448.1 GCA_025462985.1 Bryobacterales bacterium
GGCATCGGCGTGCGGCACGCGATCGCGAAAAGGCTCCGCTCCGTAGGTGGTTCGGATTCCGGCCGTGTCCAGGAGATCTTTGGCGCCCCATGGAATGCCATGTAGAGGGCCGCGATATTTGCCCGAAGCGATCTCGCTATCGGCCTTTCTCGCCTGTCCGAGCGCGAGTTCTTCAGTCAATGTGATGACGCAGCGAAGCTTCGGATCGAAGCGCTTCAGCCGCTCCAAATAGATGCCGGTCAGTTTCTCTGACGTAAGTTGCCGGCTTTCAATCCAGCGGGAAAGCTGGGCGACCGAAGCGAAGGCAATGTCTTCTTCGCTGTCGGGCAAACGTGTGACCTCGGCCTTACTGCGGAGGAAGCGGTCCTGCGGCGGTCCCGCGGTTTCGCCCGGCAGTGCCGGGTTCCAGCGTGACCAGGGCGCAATCTCCGGTTCCAGCGCCACTTTGCGCGGCCCGGTCCGGCGCTCGTACAGAGGAGCCATCGACTCGCGCCAGTTCACCGCCGCCATCTCCTCTTGCGAGGCTGGCAGTTTGAACTGGACTAGCTTTTCCGATTCTGCGAATGTTTGCGTGGTGACGACAGGTCCAGCCGAGGGCGACGTCCCAAAGGCGGAGGGAGAGCCGGGCGGCTGGTCCGGTGGAGTTTGTGGTTTGCCGCTAGCTGCAGCGGCCAAAATGCCCAGCGAAGTTCGTTTGAGAAAGCGCCTGCGTGATTTGCCCATGCGTATTCCGATTCTGCATTTTAGCCGTTGATCTGTGATCGAGGGTCCTGGTTATGGCGGGGAAAGCGACTTACGAGGGCGCCAGATGTGAAGAACGATGTTCACAAAACGAACCCATTCCGAGTTCGTTGGGAAATCGGCCCGTGTGAACTCCGCTCCGGGGATGGCGTCAAGCGCAGTTGGGCCCCTTCAGCACAGCCCGATGAATCGAGCGCTCGTACAGGACTTCTCACCTTTCTATCAAGCCGCTGGGTGGTTACGGCCGGCTACGAATGAAGGCACGCTCGAAGGTTTCCTCGGTACGCACCGCGCCACCGTTGCACCACACTCGTGTCAAGGCGAATCGGGCGTGGTTGCTGTTCCGACATTGTGGAAGAATGGCCGACCAACTGGGCACAATCTTTTCGACATTGTAGATCAGTTGCACGCGTAACACGTGCGGCGCTGAGTCTGTCTTGCCCGCACTACCTGGGAAATCACTACCCGTTTACAACCCGTTTACAACTTAATTTCACAAGGTGTGCAACCGCCAACCCTGCTCCGACTCAGTACGGCTGAAAGGGGGATCTGCCGGTGAACAAAACATGTCTGATACTGGCCAGCGGATGCGCAGTCGCGCTCAGTCTGGCCCTTCTTGCGGCCCGCTCTACAACCAGGGTCTACGCATCCGGTGACGCGGAGCACCAGGAGCGTCACGCCGACGTGGCGCTCAGAAACGCGGCAAAGATGATTACAGAAGGACGGGAAACATTCCGCTTCGACACCTTCGGCGATGAAGCCTTCTGGGGCGACACACTGAATCTTCACGACGCGATCAAGGGCGCCAGCCTGGGAGGAGTCGGTCCAGGAGTGAGCCCAAAGACCGCGCTCTCCGTCGGGTTGAAAGTGGATGTCGGGGCTTTGCTCTCTAACGCAGATGGCCGCCCGGAAACACGGGACGACGGGTCTTTGCGCGAACGTGGCCTTGCGGCGCTGAATAATGTTGACCTCGACAACCCCGCGACAACCGTCGCACTACTGCGTGCGAACGCAGTCGTGGGCTTGACCGGGTTTTTCGACCACTCGGGAGGACTTCGTTCCATCGGCATTCAATGTGCTCTCTGCCACTCGACGGTAGATGACGTGGCCGCGCCCGGCATTGGACGACGGTTGGACGGCAGGGCCAACAGGGATCTAAAGGTAGGGGCCATCATCGCACTGGCTCCGAATCTCACGCCCGTAGCCGACCTGCTCCGAGTCGACGTGCCAACCGTTCGGAAGGTGCTGCTCGCTTGGGGTCCGGGCAAGTTCGATGCCGAGCTCTTTCTCGACGGCAAGGGCTTTCGCCCCGATGGAAAATCAGCAGCAACTCTGATCCCTCCCGCGTTTGGACTTGCCGGAGTGAATCTGCATACTTGGACAGGATGGGGCTCAGTGACACACTGGAATGCGTTCGTCGCTAATCTTGAGATGCACGGCAAAGGCCGCTTCTTCGACCCGCGTCTGGATAACGCTACCCAATTCCCAATTGCCGCCGCAAACGGATTCGGCGATCTGCCGCACATCGACCCCGAGGAGGATCGGATCACGAAGAAACTCCCGGCGCTGCACTTCTATCAGCTCTCGTTACCAGCGCCAACACCGCAACCGGGCAAGGACTTCGATCCCGAAGCGGCCAAACGCGGGGACGAAGTCTTCAGCGGGAGAGGGGGCTGTAACGGCTGTCACGTCGAACCGCTCTGGACCGAGCCCGGCTGGAACATGCATACTGGCCAGGACGTCTGTATCGATTCTTTCCAGGCCGATCGCGCTCCGGACCATCGCTATCGTACGTCGCCGTTGGCAGGCCTGTTCACTCATCAAAAGGGGGGCTTCTATCACGATGGGCGCTTCCAGAATCTTGGCGAGGTGATAAACCACTACGACGCCTGCTTCAACCTGAACCTCAGCGAACAGGAAAAAAAGGATCTGATGCAGTATTTGCTCTCGCTTTAACTCCGCAAGACGCCGCCTGCGTCCATTCTCGGTGCGAGGGTCCAGGCGGCGGCGAATTCACGTGAGTACTAGGAACTCTCACCGGAGCCCGATGCGTATTGCGCACTCAGCCGCCCCAAAGCGAGCGCGCCCAGCGAAAGTCCGAAATCGCGCAGCGCAATATCAAAGAAGCCCGGAATCAGCAACAGATTCAAGATGATCGCGAGCAGCCATGCCATTACGACGTAAGCTCCCAGGCGCGGCCGTAGCGCAACCAGCACTCCCGCGCACACCTCCACAACGCCTACAACTGACATCAAGCCATGTCCACCGATCGGTGATAAAGCTGCAATCCTCGGGGCCAGATAGATGTCCCAATTCGTCAGAAGATGAAAGAACTTGTCTAATCCAGCCAGGAGCGGA
>JAOAPP010000682.1 GCA_025462985.1 Bryobacterales bacterium
CGAAAACGTCAAAACCGTAGTCCAGATCGTCCGTGAATTCCAGCGCTAATCGGCAGATTGTCATCGTGGGCGGCGGGGTTTCCGGCCTCTCCGCCGCGCATTACCTGCTGCAGGCCGGCCTGCAGCCGCTGATTATCGAAAAACAAGGGCGTTTTGGCGGACTGATTCGAACCGATCTCATCGATGGCTGCGAACTCGAAGCGGGTCCGGACAGCTTTATTGCGGCTAAGCCTGCCGTCGCCTCGCTTGCGGCGGAACTGGGCATTACGGGCGAAATCATCGGTTCAAATGATGCCGCGCGGCGGGTTTTTATCGTTAAACGTGGAAAACTCGTCGCCCTGCCGGCCGGTATGGTTTTCATGGTGCCGGGTGATCTGGACGGGGCCCTGCGCAGCGACTTCTTCAGCCAGTCGACCAAGGACCAGTTTCTCCGCGAATTGGCACTCCTACCTCGCGCGCGCCAAACCGATGTGTCCATCCGGGAGTTTGTCCTCGATCACTTCGGTGAAGAAAGCCTGGAGTACCTGACCGAGCCGCTGCTTTCGGGTGTGTACGGCGGCGACTCCGCCGGCCTGAGCGCTCCGAGCGTTTTGCCGAGATTCGTCGAGTATGAGCGGAAGTTCGGCAGTCTCATTCGCGCCGTACGCGAAGAACGCGCGGCCCAGAACTCACAGGACACGAGCCTCTTTCTTTCATTCCGCGGCGGCATGCAGACTCTGACCGACGCTTTGCACCGATCAGTGCTCGGGAGGGCGTCAACGCTCGAGGCCGAAGTCGATTCGGTAGAAAAGACTGCTCAGGGCTGGCGCTTACACTTCGACGGTGAGCACATCGAGGCCGAAAACCTGGTGCTTGCGTGTCCTGCTCATGTCAACGCGCATCTCCTCCGAACCGCTTGTCCTGAACTGGCCCGCCAGTTTGCGTCAATTCCGTACTCCTCCGCGCTGCTTGTCACTCTTGTCTACGACCGGAGCGAGCTCCATCATCCCCTGGATGGCTTTGGATTTCTGGTTCCGCGACCGGAGCGGTACGCAGTCGCAGCCGCAACCTGGGTCAGCACCAAGTTTCCGTCCCGCACTCCTGCCGATCGTGCCGCCGTTCGGGCTTTCATAGTGGGAGCTGAGGCTGCGCAATGGATGACTTCCGAAGACTCGGAGTTGATCGACCTAGTCAGAGAAGAGTATCGACAACGGATGGGTATCTCCGCCGTTCCCTTGTTCTCAACGATTTATCGTTGGCCGAATTCCATGCCGCAATATACGGTCGGCCATGAGGCGCGGAAGGCCGCGATTGAGAAATTGATTTCCGTCCAGCCCGGCCTTCATTTCTGCGGGAATGCCTATGATGGCGTGGGTATTCCGGATTGCATTCGAATGGCGAGCGAGCTGCCGGAAAAGATCCTGACTCGCAATTTCGGCCTGATGTGAATAAAATTTCATAGGTTTTCGCCCCTTACGATCGGAATCGCCTGTCTCAAAGAGACACCATAAGAACGTCTTACCCGAGAGAAGCGCAGATACGGCGTCAAACGATAGAAACGAAGGAGGAGTAATCCAGATGAAAATTTATGTGAGCGCCCTGATCGCGGCGTCGCTAATGGCGGCCCCGGCATTCGCGCAAAAGAAGGTCGAGGAGCGCCTGCAAGCTGCCACCGCGAGCCTGCGCGCCATGCTGAACGCTGACGACAAGGGGATCCCGCAGGACCTGCTGGGTAGGGCATCGTGCGTAGTCGTAATACCAAACTTGAAGAAGGGCGGCTTCATCGTGGGCGCGGAATATGGCTCAGGTTTCTTCACCTGCCGCAAGAGCAGCGGAGTGGGTTGGTCTGCCCCGGGCAGCCTTCGTATGACCGGAGGTAAATTCGGCCTGCTGATCGGTGGAGCCGAAACTGACGTAGTGATGCTCGTGATGAACAAGTCTGGCATGGAGCATCTCGTCAGCAATAAATTCACCCTTGGCGGCGAGGCTTCTGTGGCTGCTGGTCCGCTCGGGCGAAATGCTTCGGCGATGACCGATGCAGAGATGCACGCGGAAATATTGAGCTATTCGCGTCAGCGCGGCATCTTCGGCGGCCTGGACTTGAGTGGTTCCGCGGTCACGGAAGATGACAAGGCCAATCAAGAGCTCTATGGCAAAGAGATCTCCAACAAGACTATTGTGGCGGGTGGAGTTCCCGTGCCCCCGGCAGCCAATGCGTTCGTCCACACCCTCGATCGCGTTTCTTCTCGGAAGTAACAACCGCTCCTGACGAATGCGTCTGGGCCGCCGCAGTCCCGTGGACAGTGGTGGCCCTTTTCTTTTGTGTGTTGCTAGTTGGTCAGTAGCGACAACTAAGTTTGTTCTTTCGTTTCCGATATTGGGGCGAAGAAGTTCACTGGACCATTTCCCAGGCCCAGTTGTGGTGCAGTCTCGATTGCCCCCTGAATGAAGTGTCTGCAAATGCCGGCGGATTCAAGCAAGGTGGAGCCCTTCGCAAGACAAGCAGTGATCGCAGCCGAGTAGACACATCCTGTGCCATGCGTATGATTGGTCTCTACGCGCTTGCCCGGGAGCTCTATCCAATCGCTTTCTGTGAGGAGATAGTCCACTGGAGCCTCAGAACTATGGCCTCCCTTTATGAGCGCTGCTTTGCAGCCCCAGTCGAGGAAGATTTGAGCCGCGCGCCTTACGTCATCCTCGCTCTCAATGTCGATGCCAGTCAATAGCTCCGCTTCGGGGATATTGGGCGTTACGAGATAGGCGCACGGCAGCAATTTCGTTTTCAGTGCTGATTCGGCGTCACGCGAAAGAATCC
>JAOAPP010000694.1 GCA_025462985.1 Bryobacterales bacterium
TCCGACCTCGCCGAGACTAGCTGCCGTAACTGAACTCATCCCGACAGTATCTACGCAAAGATCCTGCTATTTCGACTTTATGCAGCCCGGTGCAAAAAAACTTGCCAGAAAAGTTGAAGAAGAGTGACTTGCAGACTCGAAAACTCAGTACGAAACGTCACAAACGAATTGTGGAAATCGTCGGGACCCGGCCAGGCGAGGCCTGCGGGAAGATCGGCAAAGTCTGTCATTCGGCCGGATGTTTGTAGTCCAACCTGCAGCCGACCTGGCGAATCGAAGTCCGCATTCGGGGTGTACTATCCATTACGCCTTCAATAGCGTTGATCACCATGGATACTGCCGCTAAATCAAATGCTCGGCTAATCATCGATGTCAATGGTGTTCGCCGGATTGTTCCCATCGACAGTACACCTTTCACAATGGGACGTGGCGCCGATCGTGACCTATCGTTGCCATATCCCCACGTCTCTCGCGAGCACGCCTGTATCGAACGCGACGCGGAGGGCTATCTACTGCGAGATACAGGCAGTCGCCATGGCACCTTCGTCAATGGAGTGCAGATCAGCAGCACCCGCCTGCGTTCGCATGATTCTATTAATCTTGGGCTGAGTCATGGGGTCCTGCTGTTTGAGAATGCCGAGGAGAGTACGGTACGTACACTAATTGGGCGGATTTCACAAACCAGCCCTGATCTTGAAAGTCAAAGCGATCTCGAGAAGCTGTCGCTATTTCTCAAGGCGGCCCAAAGCCTCAATACCTATGGCGCTATTAATGACGTGTTGCGGACAATGGTCGAGTATGCCATCCGAATCACAGCAGCGGAGCGCGGCTTCGTCTTTCTTGGTGAGAGCGCCGACGTCTTCCATCTCGAATGCGCACAAGACCGATACGGCGAAGCCATTCTCGGGCATCCGACTATTTCATTCTCCATTGTGAGAGAAGCAGCCAAGTCCCAGTTGGACTTTATCCTCTCCGATGTGACGGAAGAGGTAGGCCGGCAACGCCACAGCCTTGTTCTGAATGCCATTCGCAGCGTCGTTGCCATTCCACTGCGCGGCCAGAACTCCGGGCGCTTGTTGGGCTTGCTCTATCTCGACAGCCACTTCGGGAGTCGCGATTTCACCCATACTGGCAAAGACATCCTGCACGCCATCGCTAGTCAGGCAGCGACGCTACTCGAAAATCTACGCATGATCGAAGTCGAACGCGAGTCCGCACTATTCCGGAAAGAGCTTGAGATCGCTGCATCCATCCAGCGCCAGATCATCCCGCAGACCCTGCCAGAGTTTTCCTTCGCCCGCCTGTCCGCACGCACTATCCCTTGCACTGGTGTCGGCGGAGACTTCTACGACGTCATCCCCGTTCCCAACGGCTTCGTAGCCATTGTTGCCGACGTCTGCGGCAAAGGCGTTCCCGCCGCTCTTCTCGCATCCATGGTCCAGGGCATGTTTCACGCGCAAGTGAACGTTCAGAACACGACGACCATATCACTTGTAGATGCCGTCCAGTCTGTTAACACCTTCGTCTGTTCCCGCGTTGCCGACGAAAAATATGTAACGTTGGCTGTTCTCCGCTACACCCATACAGAGGGAGGCGAAGCACACATTGAGCTCGTCAACGGAGGCCACGTCTCGCCGTTTGTCGTGCGCGCCAATGGCCGAATAGAAACCATCACGGATGGAGACCTGCCCGTCGGGCTACTCGACTTCGCGCGCTTTCACGCCATATCGATTACGCTTGGCGTCGGCGATCGCATCATCCTGTTGAGCGATGGAATCAGTGAAGCCGAGAGCCTAGAAGGCAACCAGTTTGGGCTTCAGCGGGTTGAGCGTCACCTGATGCAATCGGATCCGGTTGCCGCGCTATTCTTAGCGTTAGACCGGTTTTGCCAAGGGACGCGTCCGCAAGACGACCAGACCGTCCTCTCCATCGACCGGACAGCTTGAACCCGCATTTGAATGATGATGATAGAGGGATAGTGACCTTGCTGGTTAGTGAACCCGTATCGATACCAGATGCGGCTGAATGGGCACTCCTCCTCGGATGCTTACCTCCAGCAGTGCTTCAAAATTGTGGACCTTCTTCCCGAAGCTCACTTGCCTCATTAGTTCTGCCGCTGTATCTGGTTCTAACGCATACTCCACTGCCGCCTGCGTGCCTAGAGTCGTCAGCCCACTAAAGACAAACATCTCGTGATCGCCCTGAACCCCAGGTAGAAGTGCAACGATGGCGTAGTCCTTGGTTAGCGGATGTTCTGGACGAAGATAGGCTTGCGGCTCCCCCGGACGGGGGTGATGATTGACGATTCCCGCTGCGTCGGCGGTAGCCGTCAAGGTAAAGTCCTGCGTGGACGGCAGCAGCTTGAGCGAGCCATTTTCGGCAACCGAACCGATAAAGATGAGGTTGCGTGACCGGGCTTCGTCCCAGGTCACCAACGGGCTGCGCTTGAGCACAAACTCGGCGTGTTGGTAGTCAAACATCCTTGTTAGCTCATGTACGGAAATTAGTTCGCCGATGCCGGTGTAGTGATCGACTAACTCGGCAGGCTGCCCATCTGAACCGTCGTTGGCCGCATATCGCATGCCACTCTTCGCATCTCCCACGAAAAGAGCGTTGCTATAGATGACCAGCGGCGGGTCCCCTGCAAGGAAGGGTGCCCACAGCTGCTTTAATGGTTTTGCCACTGCGGCCTGTCTTTGCCAGCGAAATACCATCACAAGAGATAAACAGAGCAACAGAGCCAGACCAACCCCAGCCAGGGCCAACCAACCCCTTACCCTTTTCTGGATGCCGGTTCGTGCCGGCCCAAGAAGAAGAACATCTTTGGCTTCTCGGACATGAATCGGCGCAAGTGTGTCTTTGATCGAGCCCTCGCCAGGAATTTCTTTGGCGATCTCAGCCCGATGGGACGGCAAGAAAACAGGGAGGTAATGTCCCTTCGGAATCTCAATGATCAAGGGTTCGGCTGCACCTTCGGCGTTGAAATAAGCTGAGAGCTTAAGTCGTAAGAGGCGTGCCTGACTGCGAACGATACTGTCTTCACTGGAGTTGAAACCGGGGGACCGCTGAAACACCTGAATTCCTATCTGCTGTTCCGTGGCGTCCCCTGGCATCTCGCGGATCGCGCAAACGGTAACGTGAAGCAGAAAATCCCGCAAACGAGCCGAACCAACCAGATGCGGGCTTTCAATGACGCGTTGCACCAGTTCCCAGCGGATATCGCCTTCAAACTCAACTGCTTCCCAATGTTGTTCCGGTAAAATTTTCATCTGTCTTCCAACATTTCACGTCCAATTTCACGGTCAAATCACGGTGAACTCCGTAGTCAACCG
>JAOAPP010000699.1 GCA_025462985.1 Bryobacterales bacterium
CGATTCTTATCCTGGCCGGCTTTGCCGGAATTGCCGTGTGGCTGAGCGATTCGTGGAAGATTGGCCTGTATTTCATTGCCGGGCTGGCGGCAAGTCTCGTGATTCTCACCGGGGTGGCGGCGCTGCTGCTCGCAGGGTTGCGGAGGGTTGTGCGACTGTGGAGCGCTCGGCTGCCTCAGTCATTCCGGCATGGCTTTGCCAATCTGTACCGGCCGGGAAACCAGGCACGTTCGGTCCTGGTGGCGCTGGGAGTTGGAGTGATGTTCACGCTGAGCACGTATCTGCTGCAGCGCACCGTTCTCCGGGAGGTGCAGAGCGAAGGGCCGGGTCGTGAGGGAAACCTGTTTCTGCTGGATGTCAGGAAATCGGCTGAAGTGTCGCAACTCATCGAATCGCAGCCTGGCGTGACGAGCAAGGTGGAACTGGTGGGGTATATCGTTGCCAAGATGCTGACTCGGAATGGTATCTCCGCCGATGGTTGGAAGCTTCCCAAAGAGCGGCGGAACCAGTTGGGAGCAGTGCGAATTACGACAGCGGACGGATTGCCCGATAGCCTGCAGCTAGCGGGCGGCAGATGGTGGCCGGCCTCCAGCCAAGAGCCGTCCCTGGCGATTTCGGATGAGGCTAAGAGAAACTTTCGCCTGGAACTGGGCGACAAGGTGGGCTTTCAGATCGCCGGGCACACGGTCAATGCGCCGGTGGTGGCTGTGTTCCATCGGGAGGCGAGGGCTCCCGTGCGTTATGACCTGGTGTTTCCGCGTCGGGCGCTGGCCGGGTATCCGGTCGTGTTCTATGGCGCGGTGCATGTAGATCCCGACAAGATTCCGGCGCTGGAGGAGGTGCTGTTCGAGCGTTTTCCGACCGTGACCGTCATGAATCTTGCGGACGTGCTGAGGCGGATCCAGGAAGCGGTGGATCAGGTGGCCTTAGTCGTTCGGTTTCTGGCCCTGTTTGCGATTGGGGCGGGAGTCATTATCCTTTGTTCGAGCGTGGCGGGGACGCGGTACCGGAGAATTCGCGAAGTGGCCATCCTCAAAACGCTCGGCGCTACGAGGGGATGCATCACGGGAATATTTTCGATTGAGTTTTCGATTCTGGGCGGGGTGTCGGGCGCAGTCGGCGGAGTGCTGGCGAACCTGTTTACCCGGATCGTTGCCGAGAAGTTCATCGATGCGTCGTTCAAGTTCGACTGGGCGTCGCTGGCGATTTGTATCGTGCTGACCGCTTGTCTCGCCAATATCGCCGGGTGGCTGGCAAGCGCCAGAATCCTGGATCAGAAGCCGCTTGAGGTGCTGCGCAGCGAGTGAGTCACAAGGATTCGCGCGCACTGTGGTCGGCGCTAAGTCGTGAATGTGCAAGAGTTAGAGTGAATCGTTGCCGCGGCAGGCGTCCGTGTCGGAGCGGTACCGAGTACATTTTTGAACGTGGCGGATTGCAGCGACAAACATCCAATCGACTTCGGCGGGACGGCAAAACTGCCTGTTGCGCAGTGGATTTCCCTGACGGCGTTAGTGGTGACGCTGGCCTTTAACCTGAGCGCCCGGTTCTCCGCGAGCGACCGAACCGCGAATGATCTTGCCAAACTGCAGACCGACGTTGCCGAGATGCGGAAGCAGATGGCGAATCGGGACGATTTGAAGGAGATGTCGCAAGTGGTGGGACGGCTGGAGATTCAGGTGGCGACGTTGAGCGACCGGCTTGAGCGACAGAAGTAAGACGGGACCGCCAAATCCAACTGCGGGCTCGATACATATCCGGGTTCGGCCTTCCGGCTGACGCGGTGGAACGAGCAGCGACAGCGGTTTCCGGCGAGATGGTCTCTCCCCAAGTGCCGTGCGACGCACCCCAGCGGCGTGGTCTTTTGGTGTCTGCTCTCGACTATATAACCAGTTCACACGAACAGGTTTGCTCGTTCTCTTGGGACCCGTGAAGGTTCTGCAATCGAACTCACGATCAGCGACGAAACGCGGCCGGCTGTACCGCCGCAACAGATCAGTGATGAGGTGCAGTGCGTTCTGCATAGTGAAACTTTCAGGAGTTCGGAGGTGTAGCGGCACCTGCTCGAATATCTGGTGAACTGTTTCTTCAGCGGCAGAAACGAAACTGACGGAGTACTACATCGACGAGGGGGCTGATGCGGAGCTAATCTTAAGCATCCCCAAAGGAAGCTACGGGCTGACTTGCATCCGCGCAAGACTGCTCCAACTGCGGTGAATGCGCCCTTGTTGTTGACTACTTCGGAAAGCATACTGCCGGCGGGAACGCACGAAGCGATCCCGGTAGAGGAATCAAAGACGGGCCGGTATGTGAAATTCGGTATAGCGTCGGGCACGGCAGCTTTGGTGTTGGTCCTTCTTGGGCGGATCGCTCGATTCGGAGATGCATGCCGCCACCGGCGAGCCGAGTTCGCCTAATGAGATCGACACCTACGCCACCACCGGTGAAGTGGTGGGGTTTTCGAGGTGACGCGCATGCTGGCCGCCTTCGGCCAAGGCGCTCGAGCGAAGCACGGCGGACTGGGAAGCGCGTCTCAGCTTCCCGGGCAGAACACGTTCGGCAATTACCCGGTGAACGCGCTTTACGGTCCGCACTTCATCAATCAAGACCTTTCGCTGGCGAAGGTTTTCAGCATCACCGAGAAGTTGAGATTTACGCGGCGCACAGATGCATTGAACGCCTTCAATCACACGAACCTCGGGTTGCCGAACGCGAACGTCACGGATCCATTTGCCGGGCAGACCACATCGCTGGCGTCCGGGTATAATATGCGGCGGCTGCAGTTCAGCGGGCAGATAGGATTCTAGGTACGAGATGGAACAAAATAACCGACGGGAGTTTCTCCGGAAAGCGACCAGCATTGCTTCCTCAAGCGCGATTTCCATGACCGCCGCCTCTTATTCACGGGTGCTTGGCGCGAACGACAGCATCAGTCTGGGGCTGATCGGCGCGGGCGACCGCGGCACGCATGACATGACCCTGTTCATGAACCGGCCTGAAGTACGCGTAATGGCGGTATGCGACGTGTACGGAGCCCACATTGACAGGGCAAAGAAAAGAGCGACAGAGGCGACGGGCTTCGATGATCATCGCAAGGTGCTAGACAGGAAGGACATTGACGTAGTCCTGATAGCCACGCCGGATCACTGGCATTCGGCAATCGCGATCGACGCGCTGAACGCGGGCAAAGACGTGTACGTCGAGAAGCCTTTGACGCGAAAGATCGAAGAGGGTCCGCAGATCGTGAAGGCGGCGCGGGAGAACAAGCGAGTATGCCAGGTCGGCATGCAGCAGCGCTCGGCGAAGCACTACCTCGAGGCGAAGGAGAGGTACTTCGACAACGGCAAGATCGGAGCGGTGACGCTGGCGCGCACCTGGTGGTATGGAAATGCCTGGCACCTTCGCAAAGCTCCGGCGGAATTTCAGAACCTGCCCGCCGATCTTGACTGGGCGCATTTCCTAGGGCCGCTGAAGTGGCGCGATTACGATCCGCAGCAATATTACAACTGGCGCGCTTACCTGGATTTCGGCGGCGGCCAGGTGACTGATCTGTTTACGCACTGGATCGATGTCGTTCACATGTTCATGAGAAAGGATGTGCCGTTTTCCGCAGTTGCCGCGGGCGGCGTGTATCACTATCAGGACGGACGCACGGCGCCCGATACCATTAACGTGCAGTTGCAGTACGCGGCGCCGAACCCATTTACAGCGACCTTTGAAGCAACTCTGGTGCCCGGCATCAAGGGAGAAGCGATCGAGATGTGCGGAACGGAGGGCCGGCTGTGGATCGACCGTTCGCGATATGAATGGTACCCGGTTGGCTCGAAGGAGCCGGCTGAAGTAGTAAGGGCGGAAGTGCTGCCCAACATCAACGATTCGCTAACGCAGGACCATGTGGACAACTTTCTGGCGTGTCTCAAAACCCGAGCGCGCCCGAACGGGGATGTATTGATTGGCCATCGGTCGGCGCAGGCGTCGCATTTGGGAAATCTTTCGTATGAGCAGCGACGACGGATCGATTTCGATACGGAGCGGGAAGAAATTTTGCCGCTTTAGGAGTGGCTGCCAAGCTTCTTTTTTGCTTCTTTAGCGAGCTTGCTGTCCGGGGCCATTTGGATCACCTTTGTGAAAGCGGCTCGCGACCTCGGCATGTTTTTCAGCTTCTCTTCCGCTTCGCCCAGCTTGAAATAGGCCTCTGCGGAGTTCGGGTTGTACTTTGTCGCATCTTCGAAGCGGCCAGCAGCGGCCCGGTAGCCGTTCGGTTTGCGCTGCCGCATATAGAAGTTTCCGACTCGAATGTTGCGCTCGGCTTCCAGCGGATCGAAGGGATAGATCTTTGGCTTTACGGACTCGTCTTCTTCGGGCGGAAGAGCTTCGTCTGGCGGCCGTTGGCCGTTCTTGGCAGGCGTAGAGGCGGTTCCGGTATCCTGGGGTGGCGGTTGGGCTGTCCGAGGGAGCGAAACAAAGGCGAAAAAGATGCCCAACAGACAAGCAAGACCGCATTTGCGTGTCACAATAGAAGTATAGCCGCCAAGTTATAGCTGCCAATGGAACTACGGGAAAAAGTTGCGCAGCTTCCCACTCAGCCGGGTGTTTACCTCTACAAAGACGGATCTGGAACGGTTCTCTACGTCGGGAAAGCGAAGAATCTTCGCAGCCGAGTCAGAAGCTACTTCAACGAAGACCGCCTGGCCGAAGCCAAAACCGGAAGCCTGATCGCCGAGGCTCGGGACATCGCCTTCATCGAGGTCCACAACAACAAAGAGGCTCTTGCGCTTGAAAACAACCTGATCAAGCAGTACAAGCCGCGCTTCAACATCCTTCTTCGGGATGATAAGACCTACCCTTACATCAAACTGACGAACGAGAAGTACCCGCGCGTCTACGTGACGCGGCGCGTGTGGAAGGACGGCTCAACCTACTTTGGGCCTTACTTTCCGGGCAATCTGGCGCATCGCCTGATGCACTTCATCAACCGCCACTTCCTGGTGCCTTCCTGCCGCATCGGCTTCTCGCGTAAGCACACCCATCCCTGCCTGCAGTTCCATATTCACCGCTGTCTGGGACCATGCGTCCAGGGACTGACGAGCGATTCGACCTACGCTGA
>JAOAPP010000706.1 GCA_025462985.1 Bryobacterales bacterium
TCGAGAGGCCGTTTCGGGAAATAATCCGTATGGCGCCATGTTCTAAGGAGGAATTTTGATTCCCGGAGCGAGGGCGCTACATCAACGCTGGACACTGTCCGCGCCAGTAGGTTTGTTTTCTGATATGCGGTATCGGGAACTTCGAGTTACTTTGCTCGTCATGCTCCTGTCGGCGCCCGTGTCATCAGAAATTATGCCGCCGATGCTGCTGCTCGCGCGAGCGCTGGCGACCTTTGCGAAGCACTAATACCGAGGCGCCTCATCTTAGCTATTAAGGTCGTCCGCGGCAGGCCCAGCCGGGACGCAGCACCATTCGGACCACCGACTTTACCCTGCGTTTCGAGGAGAGTCCGAAGGATATGCGAACGCTCCGCCTGTTCCAACGTGACTGGTGCGGATGGCTTCCGCCACTTCGAGTCATTCTGGGTTGCGTAGGTGTGTTCTGGCGCCGAACTATTCAGCACAGCGCCAGTCGCAAGAATTACGGAACGCTCAATGAAATTTTGCAATTCGCGGACGTTACCCGGCCAAGAATGACGCACAAGAGCCGCCATGAATTCTTCTGAGATGGCCCTGATCGGCTTCCGCATCCGATCAGCGTAATCTTTCACAAAATGCTGGACTAGTAAGGGGATGTCTTCGGGCCGCTCGCGTAAGGCTGGTAGCGCTATAGGGAACACGCTAAGCCGATAGAAGAGGTCTGTCCGGAATTGCCCATCTTCGATCATTTCACAAAGGTTCCGATGCGTGGCGCAGATCACGCGCACATCGGTGCGAATCGTTGCAGCCCCGCCTAAACGCTCGAACTGCTTCTCCTGCATAATCCGAAGAAGCTTGGGCTGCAACTCTAGCGGAAGATCGCCGATCTCATCCAAAAACAAAGTGCCCCTATGAGCCCGTTCGAATCGTCCGATACTGCGTGCGAACGCGCCAGTGTAGGCGCCACGCTCGTGACCGAACAGCTCACTTTCCAGCAGGCCCGAAGGAATAGCGGCGCAATTCACCTTCGCAAATGGGCCGGCCGATCGATCGCTCCAGTTGTGAATGGTTTCCGCAATCAGTTCCTTGCCCGATCCTGTTTCCCCCTGGATCAACACCGTGGCCTCGGTCGGGGCCACCACGCGCACCACTTGAAGTACTCGTTGGAAACCAGCACTGTTACCAACAATTTTGGGTAAGCCGCTGCCGCGGAGTTCGCAGTTGTCGAGTCCGATTGTCGCCGGCGTCGCGTCTTCGATTTCAAAGCAGGCGTTATGGTTGATTGCGGGGGCTTCAGTCTCCCAGCTTGTGCCTACGGCCATTCTTTACTCCTTTTTTTCTGCTATGCTTTCGGCGTTCATGCGCTAAGCCCTCATAAGGGCTAACTTCTCCGTCGTTGTCTCGTGATCCACTCGCGAATGTATGCTGGACAATTCTTGAGCGTGATGCTCTCCAGTTCGCAGCGCTCGAGAAAGCTGACAGCTTCTCGATTCACGAGGATTAGGTCTTTTAAGTCCAGGACAATGGGGCGGCTATTCGCTTCCGACCTAATTAGCGTTTCCAACTCGGCTATGTTTTCTGCGTCAATTTGGCCGCTCAGCTTAAAGACGACCTGCCCGTTCGCTGATCTCTGAACCTTTAGCATCTGCCCTCTCCTGAAACGAGATCGTCGCCATGGGCGGCCGGCATAGGACCTTGTCTACTCACTCGCCCTTCGCTTTGCCGGATGCGTTAGGCAGCAACTCCCCACGCTTCCAAGGCTTCTGCCTCACGGAAGAACATTAGTGAGCCTTGGGCCTCGCTGTGGCTCACGCGGAGACAATCGCCTAGATGAATCTGGCCGCTGGCCATCAGATTCGATAATGGGTGTACGAGCAGGCGCTCGATCGCGCGCTTCAAGTGCCGCGCGCCATACCTGGAATCGCTTCCTTCCATCAGCAGAAACTCCCTGGCGCTCTCGGTGACATCAACCCGGAACGGTTCGCCTGCGGACGCAATCTGGATACGCTGCTGCACCATCTCAAGCTCAATATCAACAATCCGGCGCAGCTCCTCATTACCGAGAGATTTGAAGACTACGATCTTGTCCAAACGGTTAATGAACTCCGGCGTGAACTTTCGACGCGCGGCCGCCATACCGGCGCCCGAAATCCGAGCGCTTAGTTTCGCGTTACAACCGGCGTCCTCCAACGAGGGAACGTGGAAGCCCAGCCGTGGACTGACTAGCGAACTCATTTCGGTCGCGCCGAGGTTGCTGGTGAGGAAGACCATCGCCGCTGAAAAATCGACTTTGCGATTGTCGCCCAACGTCAAAGTTGCTTTGTCCAGGATGCCCAGGAGAAGATTCCATAAGGCGTCGGATGCCTTTTCGATCTCATCAAAGAGCACGAAACTGAGTTTGACGGTTTCTGTATGGTGCTGGTTCAGCGCTTCTTGCGACAACAGGGGATGCGTTTCGCGGTGCCCCAGGTATCCCGGAGGCGACCCGATCAACTTGGCGATTTCATGGCTGTGTTGAAACTCCGCGCAATCGATCTTGATTACGGATCGGGAATCATTCACCAGGGACTCGGCGGTTGCCTCCACGATGCGAGTCTTTCCAGAACCCGTCGGCCCCAGGAAGAGGAAATTTGCGATCGGCCGACCGATCGGGGACAGCCCCGCCAAGTGAGTCTGATACGCCCTCACAATCTGGTGAATTGCTTCATCTTGTCCAACGACGAGGTGGCGGAGTTTGTTCTCCAGATCTTCTGCCTCGTATCCCGTCCTGGTGGGGTCTAGTAATGCGAGCCTCGGCATTTTTCCTTCTCCTTCTGACAGCGGCCCTCTCGTGGTCTGCCTGCCGCGAGCGTTCACTTACAGAACAGCAAACCACAGCCCATTCGTAAGCCCCTGAAAGTAAAGGATAATTGACGACACGCAGGCCACGCTGACTTGCGAATCTTGTGAATTTGGCGATTTTGGCGAGTATGCGTCAGCTGAACTTGAATTGGCTCTTGCGAATCTTCAGCGCCTTGATCTTGTGTTCAAGCGTGGATGGGGGAATTCGGAGCTTGGCCGCCGCCCCAGACGGACCCGCGATCCGACCTCTGCTTTCCGCCAGCGCGGCTTCGATAATTTCTCGCTCTCCATGGGACTCGTCTTCCATCGCCCGGGACGCTTGAACCTGAGATGGCGGTTGAGACGATTCTTTTGAAAGCCATGATTCATCGACCGAAAAGATATCCCCAGAGCTGATAATCAAGGACCTTTCGATCACGTTCTGCAATTCGCGAATATTGCCCGGCCAGGGGTACGACTGAAGCAAATCCAGGCTCCTTTTGTTTACTGCCTGAAAACTCTTTCCTGCTTTCCTTGCGTAACGGTCGATGAAGTATTCGACCAGCACCGGAATGTCTTCCCTTCGTTCACGCAGAGAAGGAATCTCAATCGGAAAAACGTTGAGCCGGTAAAACAGGTCGCTCCGGAACATGCCCGCACCGATGGCAGCCTTCAGGTCGCGGTTAGTGGCGGCAATCACCCGAACATCAGTTCGGATGGATCCAGTTCCACCGACGCGCTCAAATTCGCGTTCCTGCAGAACACGCAACAGAGCGATCTGGGTTTCGGCAGGAAGCTCTCCGATTTCGTCGAGGAAAATCGTGCCTCCTTCGGCCAACTCAAAGCGCCCTAAACGTCGCTGGGTCGCCCCCGTAAAGGCGCCCTTCTCGTGGCCGAACAATTCTGACGCGATCAAGCCGCGCGGGATGGCCGCGCAATTCACACTCACAAATGCGCGTGAGGAGCGCCGGGAACGCTTGTGAATGGCGCGGGCTACCAGTTCCTTGCCCGTACCGGTCTCGCCGGTGATCAAAACGCTGGAGTCGGCTGGAGCAACCTTGG
>JAOAPP010000767.1 GCA_025462985.1 Bryobacterales bacterium
TAAGGACTCCAATTATTGAAGATCTGCAGCCGCCCCGCCTTCACTCCGGGTTCCTGAATGTATATCCAGTTATCGGCGATCAGCTGTTTTGCATCTTTATTGTCGTCGTTCACTTTCAACTTGTTCAGAAGGATTCCGACTGTAATGAAGTCGCGGTAGACCAGGCCGTCGCTGATCTTCTTGATCTCGCGCGGCACCTCGGTGTTCAGCGACCCGACCAATTCTTTGATCGGAAGAGTCGAAATAAAGTAATCCCCCTGGAAAACATGCAGTTCTCCCGTCTTGGCGTCTCTTGCAATCACTCGCGAGATCCGGTTGCCATCGACTTCCAGCTTGACCACTTCGATATCGGTAAGAATCGACCCGCCTCTTTCACGAACCTGGCGAGCGACTTCTTCCCACATTTGTCCAGGACCAAGTTTCGGATAAAGAAACTTTTCGATGAGCGACGTCTCGGTCGTTTTCTGGGAGATATCCGAACGACGATTGGCGAACGACTTCTTCATGAAGTGGGAGATCGCCTTCGAGATAGATAGACCTTTAATGCGTTGCTCGCCCCATTCAGAGCTGATTTCAGAGCACGCTATACCCCACACCTTCTCCGTATACTCCTTGAAAAACGTGTAGTAAAGTTCCTTTCCAAACCGGTTGATGAAGAACTGTTCCAGATTGCAGACATTGCGGATCGGCATCGCTGCGCTTCGCATGTAGCTGAATCCGATCTTCATGGTCCTGGTCGCGCCCAATTTCTTTAGCGTGTCCTGGGTCAGGCTTATCGGGTAGTCGAAGAACTTGCCCAAGAAGTAGATCCTTGACTTACGTGGTCTGACAAGCATCACCTTGTCGACAACCTCTGGATTCGGTCCCGGGCCGTGACCATTTACCCGGTGACGGAGCCCCTGATAGCCGATCTCCTGCGCCCCTTCGGCATTCTTCTCTATCGGCAGAATATCCAGCCACCACTTCATGACTCGATCGGACTTTGAGAAGAATCGGTGACCGCCGATGTCCATGCGGTTTCCCTTGTAATTCAACGTCCGCGATATTCCCCCCATGTAGGTGCTCTTCTCCAGCACAATAGGAGTTACGTTTGTTTTCTTGAGAAACTCGAGCGCAGCCGTCAGTCCGGCCGGTCCAGCACCCATGATGATCGCTCTTTTAGACTGCATAAATCTCCTACACCTTGGTAGTTACTGCGTGGAACACCACTGGAGTGCTCTTAACTTCCGGGCTCCTTCGCAAAGCATATCCGTCCACTTTGACTGCTTTCGTCGAACAAGCTATCGCGTGGAGTACGAATTCGAAGAATGCGGCAAGCCGGTATCGAGATGCGAAAGGCGAACCGGGAGCTTGTCCGGCTCTACAAGCCATGTTTCTCGATCTTTGAAATAGCTGAACAGCTTGGCATCCTCTTGCGGGCTCATTTCCCGCGCCCAAAGAACCTTCGATTCGTCCAGCGCCGCCGGATTGAAAACCCACTCGGTGCTCAAATCGTGACCGGAGCTATACCGAACAAGCACCAAATGTTTACCCGGCAAGCGTTCCAACATCCGTTCAATCCTGGTGCGCTCCAGATTTCCCGGCCGCACGGTGAACCAGGGGACCAGGCCAGTTTCAGGAACCTGTACGTGCGCGGCCGCGGCGGCAATACGCACGGTGAGCAGTGAGACGCACAATATTGGAATCGCCCAGGCGACGGCGACTCCCACCGGACGGTTCTTGAAAGTGAACGAGTGCATGAACCTAAGCGCCGCTGTCACCAAAAGGACGGCGACGCCGGTCATCGGGGCGCCGTAGTGCAGCATCATCGGCCAGATTTCAAAGGCGAGCGCAGCAAAGGTTGCCGCGACTGTCCAAAGCGCGAGCCGCAGAGGCCCGTTTCGCCAAAGAAGAGGCGCGCTCAACGCAAGAACGACTGTGCCCGGCCAGACATAAAACATGATCAGCGATCCGGCCTTCCGGGCAGTCTCCCCGATCCAGCCGGATACCGTGTGAGCACGGCGGTACAGTTTATCCTGCGGCTTATAATAGTCGCGCAACACAGCGTGCCGGTAATGTGGTTCGGGAAGCTGTGACTGCCAGATCAGTGGCTGTGTCGTGCTGTATTGCTTTTGGTGCAGCTCGTACGGCATCGTCAATGGCGATCCTGTCACCTGCCAAAAGTAAGCGCCCATTAAGATGGCGCCAACGGCTGCCGAGATCACGGCGGGAGCAATCGTCCTTACTGAATCTCCGACCGACCCGGCGCCGATGCGCCAAAGGCGCCCAGCCAGAACAACGAACAGCGGAACGCAGAACGCCAAGCCTTCATAAGGCCGCGTATTCGCAAGCAAGAGAACACCAGCAACAAACCCAACCTGATACTGTGGCTTGAAGTTCTTCAGCAGGCGTACGCCTGAACCGAATACAAGGGCGCCCCCCAGTGCCGCCACAGCCCCGCCCCAGTAACTGTCAATCCAGTAACTGAACAATCCGAACCGAACGGCAGCGAGCAGGCCGCCGACCAGAGCCCAGGGGGCAGAAAGAACCGGCAGAATCATCCAAGCGATTGCCGTACACATCAGCGCGGCACTTAGGAGGACACCTATCCACGGAGATCCGAACACCTCGCCCACAGCCAAGAACAAGCCCTGACCTGGCGGATACATTGACGCATAGGACGGCTGCTGCAATTCGTGAAAAGTTTCAAAATGCTCCCACATCGGATGCGGAGGGTTGGTGAGCCGGCCATGGGCAAACGTATCCCCTGCCAGCAGATAACTGAATTCGTCATGAACGATCGGCACTGGTACGGGTGAGATCGGAAGCAGGAGAACCCGACCGAAAAGGACCGCGAGCCCGGGAATCAGAGTGACCCAAAGCGGGCGTGTCGCCACGTTACGGATGAGGTTTTCGGCGCCATTCAACAAGACCGGCACACTGGGGAAGAAGTAACCGGCGATCGCGGCGGCGACCAGGGCCAGAAGTTCCACCGCGAAGAAAAACGCGTTCGATGAAAACAGGTGGATCACTGATTAGCAGCCAGCGTACGGGCCTGCACTTGGCCAAGAGGAAAGGGGTCGGCCATAAATCGCCGCTCCTGGTAGCGCTCAATCAGGTCATTCTGGATGGTTTCGAGAAACGGGAAAAAGGACGACGGCTGGCCTCCGAAAATCATGCCCCTGCTCAGTGTGAGAGAGTCCATTCCAATGAGCGGCAAGGTCAAACGCAAAGCAGGTTGCAGGAGGCGATCCTGCAGATCCTCTTCATAGACTTGGCCATTCACAACGAGTTTGATGTGGCAGAATCCAAACTCCCGGCAAGCGCCTTTCAGCAGCTTCCAGTACTCTTCCGACCCTCCCGTGACCGCAAGTGCCTGTTTAAAGTTTGTAAGGGCGATATACGAACTGGTTGACCGCCTCCATGAAAACTGACGCCACAGACTCGCGACGGCTCCGAACTCGGCGTACAGTAGTTGCTGAATACTTATCAGTACGATACTGACGACGGCGCCTATAGCCATCACCCCGACTAAATCAGAATCGAGGCTGAGAAGTAACCCGAAGGAACA
>JAOAPP010000806.1 GCA_025462985.1 Bryobacterales bacterium
TGGTCGTCGTAGAGGAAGTCGGTCCACTCCATGGCCCCGTCGACCAGGCGTCCAGTGCCCGAGTTCTCCGGGAAGGCGTCGGGGAAGGGCCACGCGGCCGGCGTCGGCAACGGCGCGGGAGTGACCCGCGCGACCGGGGAGACGCCGGGCGGCAGGTCACCGACCGGGTCCGGACGGGCCTGGGCGCTGGCGGGAGGCAGGACGACGGCCGTGGCGGCGACCACGAGCAGTGCGAGAGCTGGGCGAAGCATGAGCGACTCCTCGGCGACACTCGCTGGAAAAGCGACGCAGGTCCCTGTATAACATGACTAAAGAGCCTTTCGCGACAGTCCTCTCCCAGCAGGAGCTCGCATGCGCCGCCTTCTTCTCGGCCTCCCCGTCCTCGTCTGCACCGTGGTCTCGCGGCCCCAGCGCCAGCCGGCACCCCCAAAGCGCGGGCTGTGGACCTGTCGCACGACGCCGGCACCAACAGCGGCGAACCGCAGGTCGCGGTCGACCCTGCCGACAGCCGCCGACGGGTCGTGGCGTGGTCGGCGCAGGGTGGCTCGACGGGCTGCGGTGTCGCCCGCACCGTCGACGCGGGCGCGCACTGGCGCAACGCCCTGCTCAGCCCGTGCACCGACGCCATGCTGGCGTGGGGGCCGCAGGGCATCCTGTACTTGGGCGGCGTGGACTTCAGCCAGGGCGGCGTCACAGTGCGCCGTTCCGCCGACGGCGGCGCTACCTGGAGCACTCCCGTCCTCGCGCTCGGTGGCCAGACGTCGACGAAGCCGGCCTCCGACCTCCGACCTCCGACTGTTGCCTTCGACAGGCCCTGGCTTGGCGTCGACCTCAGCTCCGGCGCGCTCTACGTCAGCGGACTCGGTCACGACCAGGTGGCGGTCGCGCCGACCACGGCGGACCAGCACTTCTTCGGCGGCGGCGAGCGGTTCGTGACCATGTCGAGCGACCACGGAAGGACCTTCGGCCAGCAGTACGCCTTCGGGTCCGCCGCGCTGCCGAACCACTCCATGGGAACGATCTCCGCGAGCCGAGGCGTCCTCGCCGCCGCCTACACGACGAGCGCCGCGAGCGCGGTCGTTGCCTCGGGCGTCGAGCAGCCTTGTCCCTGCACGGTCTTCGAGACCTCGCGCGATGCCGGGCGCACCTGGGCGCGGCACGTGGTCCCGCGCTCGTCGCCGTACGCCGAGGCCCAGGACGTGGTGAGCGCCTACGTCGCCGCGGACCCCGCCAGGGCCGGACGCTTCGCCCTCGGTGTGATCGAGGACAAGGGCACCAGGCTGGTGGTGCGGGTGACCGGCGACGCAGGCGTCCACTGGCGAAGCCGCTATGTCGAGCCGGCAGGCCGATACATCTCGAACCGACCCTGGTTGGCGTACGGCACCGACGGTGCCCTCGGCGTGATGTGGCGCCGTGACTACCACTACGACGACGCCTGCCAGCAGCAGGAGACACAGCTCTGGTTCCAGCACTGCGCTTACGACGTCTACGCCGCGGTGTCGCCGCACGGCGACGAGCACCTGTCCGCTCCGGTTCGGCTGTCGCTGAAGACGACGCGGGCGTCCAGCAGCTACGCGGCCGGCGACGACGTCTCGCACGCCGCAGTCAGCGGAGGCGAGGTCTTCGCCACCTGGGGCGGCTGGGACGCTGCGAGCTCTGACCTGGACGCCTGGCTCGGGGAGTACCGCTACCGCTGACGTGAAAGAGGCCACGCCGCACCCTGGGGTGGGCTGCACCCGGTCTAGGGGAAGCGCAGTGATGTCTTTGTGCCAGTTCCGAGCCCGTTGCCGTCGTGCAGCGTCTTCGGACCTACCGCCGCCGCACCCGGGCAAGTGCCGCGAACGCGAGACAGATCCCGGCAAGGATCGCGATGTCGTCGTCAGCGCCCGTGATCGCGAGGCTGCGCCCCAGGGGTGGTGCGTGACCAGGCCTCTGACCGGCGTCGGGTGCTCCGGCGCCTGGCGTGGCAGTTCGAGAAGGAGCCGCGGTCGGGGGTTGAGCTTGACGACGTAGCACCCGTGGTTGCTGTCCGAGTACCAGATCTCGTGCTTGGCAGGATCGAAGGCAGGCAAGGACATCGTCCGAGCCCTCGCGCGTCACCGGTGTCCCCGATGCGGTCCCGGGGTGGGCGGGCGGGTTGAAGTAGCCGATCTCGCTGGGATGGGCCGGATCGTGGATGTCGAAACACCCGCAGGCCGGACAGGATGAAGGAGCAGGCCAGGATCTGCGGGTCGACCTCCTGCGGGAGGGAGCAGTAGTGGGCGGTGTATCCCTGCCCGACGTCGGCTTGGCCGGGGTCCTGGTCGACGCTGCCGCCCCGGTAGGCGAGGTTGATGACGGCGAGCCGGATCCTCGACACGACGACGGGCTTGCGCTCGTTCTCGATGTCGATGATGCGGGCGCCGCCGACGCTGGGCACGGTGGTTGTCGGGTGCACGGTTTCCGGGTCCAGCTCGATGACCACGACGAGCTGCATCCAGGCTCCCGCGACAGCGCTCGCCCCCTGATGACCCCACATAGCTGGTGTGGTCGCGCCGACCGGGCACGCAGCGGCCACCACGACCCCTCGAACGACCCTGGGACCATGACTCTTCGTCATCGTCCCAGGTCAGAAGGGTGGAGCTGAGGGGACTCGAACCCCCCCTGACCCCCACACTGCCAGGCAGGACGGTCACCGCGTGATTTCGCGAGATCCCCTATTTCACAGGCTGTCTAGAGTAGTTGGAGCTCGTCTCGAGCGGTGCAGATCGGGTCCGTTCGGGCACGTAGCGGGCACGACCGCGAGAC
>JAOAPP010000036.1 GCA_025462985.1 Bryobacterales bacterium
CAGCATCTACGTCACCGGCACGCTCGGCGCTGCAGCAGCTTCAAACTGGATGCGCCCTCCGGAACCTCGCATCGCCGCCGGCCGCAAGCTTCGCGGCCTTGCCTCTGCCTGCATGGACCTGAGCGACGGACTTTCTCTTGATTTGACCCGCCTCTGCATCGAATCAGGCGTGGGTGCGGAACTTACGTCAGAATCGATCCCGATCGCGCGCGGTGCGGACCTCGATCAGGCTCTGAACGGAGGCGAAGACTACGAGCTGCTGTTCACAGCCGCGCCCGCACTTCGCGTTCCCAAGAAAATCGGGACTCTTCCGCTCACGCTTATCGGCGGTATCATCTCTCAAAAGAAGCCGGGAATTACTCTGGACGGCTGTCCACTCAGCCCGTCCGGATTCGACCATTTCGACGTGATGAAGTAACCTGGAAATACAGCCTCCGTTTCATCTCTAGCTATGTCGCAGTTGCGCTACATCACTCCGCACGGGATCACTGTCACCCGAAACAGCTCCAAGGTGCCCTATTCCCGCGGGTTGACCCACATCCTGCGGCAGCTCGATTCGAAACCCGGCGTTTACCTCTCCTCCGGCTACGAATACCCGGAACGCTACTCACGCTGGGATGTCGCAAGCGTCGCCCCTCCCATTGAGATCATCGGACGCGAACGCAAGCTCCTCATGAACGCGCTCAATGAGCGCGGACAGGTCCTGCTCGGCATTCTCTTCCCCCTTATTCAACGTCACGAGCACATCCAGTCTCTGTCCCGCACGCTCCAGTCGTTGACCATCGAACTGAAGCCGCTCGCGGAGCGCTTCCCCGAAGAAGAGCGCAGTAAGCAGCCCTCGCCGTTTTCAATAATCAGAGCACTCATCTCCGAGTTCAAGAGCTCCGAAGACTCGCGCCTGTTGCTGGCCGGCGCGTTCGGCTATGACCTGCTCCTGCAGTTTGATCCCATTCATCAGCGCCTGCCTCGGATTGGACAAAAAGATCTACACCTCTTTCTGTGTGACGACATTTACTTCATGGATCGCCAGAAAGAGTCCATCGAGCGCTACCAATACGATTTCTCCACGCCCGAACTGAGCACAGCCGGGCATCCTTGCACCTCGCCGAAAATCAAGAGAAACCGCGCTCACACCTATCACGCCGAAATCGAATCCGATCACACGGCAAAAGAGTACATGGACAAGGTGCAAATTGTCCGTGAAGGCATGCGCCAGGGCAATTTCTACGAAGTGGTGTTGCGTCAAACCTTCAGTGCGCCCTACGACGGCAGCCCTTCCGAACTGTTCCAGCGCATTCAGAAGTCAAGCCCGAGTCCGTACGAATTCCTCCTCCAGATGGGTGATGAACAGCTCGTCGGCGCATCGCCCGAAATGTTCATACGAGTCGAAGGCGATACCGTTGAAAGCTGTCCTATCGCCGGCACTGCGCGGCGCTCGGGTGATCCCATCCGCGACGCGGAAAGCATCCGCGAACTGCTCAATTCCCCCAAAGAGGAGTCGGAGCTCACCATGTGCAGCGACGTAGACCGCAACGATAAGTCGCGCGTCTGCGTTCCTGGGTCTGTGCGCGTGATTGGACGCCGCCTGATTGAGGCGTACGCCGGGCTTTTTCATACCGTCGATCACGTGAAGGGCACGCTGATGCAGGGATTCGATTCGCTCGATGCGTTCCTGACGCACATGTGGGCCGTCACCATCATCGGAGCTCCCAAGAAGGCCGCCGCGCAGGCCATCGAAAACCTCGAAAAAGATGCTCGCGGCTGGTATGGCGGCGCGCTCGGCATGATCGGCCTGAACACCGGCGATATCAACACCGGAATCCTGATCCGCACCGTGCACCTGAAGGAAAACGTGGCCCGATACGGCGCTGGCGCGACGCTGCTCTACGATTCCGACCCTTCCTCCGAAGACAAAGAGTGCCGGCTCAAAGCGACGAATTTCTTCCGCGCTCTGTATCCCAAAATCGCCACGGGACCCGAGCCGCACCGCACCCGCAAGGTCGGCGAAGGTATCCGCCTGCTGCTCGTCGATAACGACGACTGTTTCATCCACACTCTCGCGAACTACGCCAGGCAAACCGGAGCCAAGGTCTCCACCTACCGGTCCAACGTAGCGCTTGAAGTCATCGACCGCGAAAAGCCCGACATGGTCTTGATCTCGCCCGGTCCGGCGCGTCCGTCTGACTTTGGCGTGCCAAATCTTGTACTGGAACTGGCGAAGCGCAACGTTCCCACTTTTGGCGTTTGTCTCGGTCTGCAAGGCATGGTGGAAGCCTTCGGCGGTACTCTCGACGTGCTGGACTATCCGATGCACGGCAAAGGCTCTCTCGTGACGCATCACGGCCCAGGTGTATTCGAAGGCCTGCCCTCGCCCTTTCGCGTTGGCCGTTACCACTCGCTCTACGCGAACCGGGAAACGCTGCCCGCAGTCCTCGAAATTACCGCTGAATCTGAGGACGGCGTCATCATGGGCATCCGTCATCGCGAATTGCCGATGGAAGCGGTCCAGTTCCACCCCGAGTCCATCCTGAGCCTGGAAAAAGACTGCGGCTTACGGCTTATCGAAAACATGATCGAAGCCTATGCGCGGGCCCGCATTGTCCAAAAATCCTAGCGTCGCGGTGGTCGGCGGGGGCTTGGCAGGCCTCGCCACCTCGGTTGCGCTCGGCTCTGCCGGCTACTCGGTCGAACTGCTCGAAGCGCGCCCCTTTCTCGGAGGCCGCGCAACGTCTTATCCGCTCAACACGGCCGACGATCAAAGCACAACCATCGACAACTGTCAGCACATCCTACTGCGCTGCTGCACGAATCTCATCGACTTCTATAGTATGCTAGGGGTAGACGACCGCATCGACTTTCATCTCGAATTCTATTGGATCGAACCCGGCGGAAGAACATCCGTTATGAATCGCGGACTGCTCCCCGCTCCTTTGCATTTCGCCGAATCGTTCGCAACG
>JAOAPP010000039.1 GCA_025462985.1 Bryobacterales bacterium
CAGCGAAGTAATTCAGAGCCACATTGCGCTGCGCCTGAACGATCGCGTCTACGCCCGCCGCAAACACGTCCTCGCCCTGCTTTTCCGGACGAAGGATCTCCTCCGGGAACACGGCGTTCGGCACCTCAAACATCCGGGCCAGGAAGTGATCGATAAAGGCGGCGGTGATGCGATACCCCAGACGGCTGGCAAGCACGGTGCGCCCATTGTGCTCGAAATCTGGCACCTTTTCCAGATAGCCTTTCTCGATGAGCCACTTCGGATCCCGTTCGTGGACGCGCATGCGGCACCAGAGCTCCGGGACAAGCATGCTGTTGTCGTGATCCACCCGATAGTTGGGGCCGATGTATCCAGCCGCCGTTGTAAAGCCGGCGTATCCGGTGAGAATGGCCGAGACCAAAGCGTTGTTCACATCCACTACAGGGGGAAGAGCGTTGAACGGGCCTTTGGTGAGCGCGCCCTCGCTGCCAAATCCAGTGGTGGAAGGAGATTTGCCCGTGAGACTGCAGATGAAATCCATGAACAGCTCCGGCAATTCCTGATAATGAATGGGATTGTAAACCGCAAGGGGCGGAATACCGGCCTTCTGGTCAGGTGGATTGTTGCGGCGTCCCGCAAGCACGGCGTTCACCGGAAAATGGACCGGCTTTTCGGCCGGAACCTCGCGGGCCAGTCGCGTTCCGATCTTGGCCAGATACATATCGCGCGGATGAACCAGATCCGGGCGCGGCTGCAGATATCGGGGATTTTTGGACGGCGCCCCGTCCACAACGCGAGGATGAGCCGAGGAGACAACGTACTCTGTGCTCGGGCACCTGACGAAGCCACAGAGCAACTGCTTCATTGGCTCTGTGTATTTATCGAATTCGACCACGTGATCGACAATGTTTTTGGCCTGCTCGACTGTTAAGGGCTCGAAGTTGGAGATGAACGTGCCGGGCCGCGCCAGATCGCGCTCTGCATCCTTGTCAAAACCGCGATGTATGGCGTCATCCGGACGCTGAAACAGCCGCTGCTCGCAGTTCTCAACCAGCTTTACGCTGCCGTCATTTGCATATTCGGCGTCCAGATACCCGAGATCCTTCGCCGGAAGAACCACCGAGGCGGTGATGTCGTCTTCCACCTGCACCTTGTCGGCGGGATTGAAATCGGGGCGAAGCTTGTAAATGCGCCACGATCCGTTGGGATCGTACCCCATGCGCAGATAGTTTCCGACGAGCTTCTGGTTCTCAAAGCGAAGCTCATTAGCGAGGAATCCATTGATGCGCTCGACGCCAAAGTGTTCGCGCCAGTCTTCGCCCCAGTCGGTTCGATAGTAGCGTTTCACCGTGACAAGCAATTGCCGAACCGTCTGCGGAATGCTCTGGAGCCAGCTATTGTGCTCATCCGTATAAAGCGGAGAGGGCGTCATCAGCTTGATCACTGAACCCAGCGAGCGTTCAGTGCTGAGTATCGGGCGTCGATCCCGGGTTTCAGAGCGAGGGTTCTTGTAGATATTCGAGAAGTCGCGCTTCAGGATCTTAGCGACTTCTTCGATCTCGCGATCGTAATCGCTGACAAAAACAGGTCCGCGCAGCATGATACTGGCGATGGACTTCGAAATCTCCGATTTGCCGCCGCCCGAAACCGTACACGGCTTGTGGCAAAGGGTGGGATCGGCGCGAGAGGCGACCAGGCGCCACGCGGTGCCGCCGGTCTGCTTCTCAAGGCGGATCTTGGCGCCCCAAGGAAGCACATAAACATCGGTGGCGCTCAGGGTCAACCGCTGCCATGCGCCGTCTGAGCCGCGCCACCTGACCACGCCCTCGCGCACGCTGAATTCGGCGTTCTCCGGAACGTAGAAGATGCTGCCGTACGTGCGGTCTTTGGCGTAGCCTTCCGGTTGAACCTCCACATGATCACCCAGCCAGCGCATCGCCTCACTGAATTTGACGGCTTTCGTGAGAACAGTTCGGCCGGCATAGAACTCCTGCCCAAGCACATAGGCAGGAAAAGCCAGTGCGCCGCCCGCATGCTCTTCTTCGGACAATCCAAACAGATTAGCGGCGTAGCTGATCTGCGTTTTCACTTCCTTCTTGCAGTAACCGTAGTAATTGTCGGCGATGATCGTGACCATCACACCCCGCCAGTCGCGACAAACGATCTTGAACGCCTCGCCGTCGTTGTAAATCTCGTCGTCCTTCCGCCAGCACATCCCGTCATTCCGCTGGCGCTCGGTCGCATCGTCGTACCGGGGAAGCCCGAGAGCTTTCTTGCTGAGCCCGGCTATGTGCGGGGCCAGAATGACGCACCCGGTATGGCCGGTCCAGTGCTGAACGTCAAGAGCAGCGTCGTTTTCAGGCAGGTACGGATCCCCTCCGTTGCCGAAGATCGACTCTACGAAATCAAGGTTGCTGACCAAGCTGCCCGGCACGAAAAAACGCGGTTCCATGCGCTTTTCAGGTTCGGTTTCAGTGGCCGGGCAAACGAGGGGCCGCAGCAGCAGCGTCACGAACGATCGGGCCCTGTCAGACTGAGTGGCCGTGAATGGCAGGTCGAGCACATCGCTCGGCGGCCGTAGTGCTTCCGCGAGGAGTTTTGCGAACACAATCTTCGGAACCGCGATTTTGTCGGCCGGAACTGGAAGGCCACCTTCGACGATATGGAACACGCCCTTGGTGGTGCGGCGATCGCTGCGCGGGTTATGCAGCACTCCCTGCGGAACGCGATAGGAGTTCAGGTACGGCGAGGAGAACGTGTCGCTGTCGGGCGGCAGCGACAAAACACGGCCAAGCCCCGGGCGGTCGAGAACGAAAGTCTGTCCGGGGAGGCGGGGGACCGGCTCCGAGGATGCGTCGCGAAGGTACTCGTCTAGAAAGCACTGGATGCGCGTGTCGGCGGGACATAGCTGGTGTCCCAGCATCTGATCTTTCTGCCAGTAGTTCCGGAGAAGCGGGCCCGCGATCTCGAGTGCCCGGGCGTCCGCGGTCGCTTTGCTGGCAGGCTGGCCAAGAGCAGCCAGTTTCAAATTGATATAGCGATAA
>JAOAPP010000055.1 GCA_025462985.1 Bryobacterales bacterium
TTCCGATATGAGGAGGGCGGCCGCAAAGCCACCGCAAAGCGCGCTTACCTGGAGCAGAACATCAATCGCATCACGCTGTTCGATAAGGCGCAAGTCTCCGACGAGAGTGGTTCGGCCTTGGCGGACAAGATCATCATGAACCAGGCAAACGGCGACATGGATGCGATCGGGCATGTGGTGTCGTCGCATGCGCCCGACAAGAATGAGAAGCCCGGGACGTCGATGCTGGACAATACCAAGACCATGCAGGCGAAGTCCGACCAGATGCAGACCCGCGACAACAATTCGAAGATCTTCTACGAAGGAAACGCGGTGCTGTGGCAGGGGGCGAACCGTATCTCCGCGAATGTGATCCACATCGATCGCGACGAGCAGACACTTGAGGCAAGCGGAAATGTCGTCAGTGAACTGGTGGATGACAAGGGGGACGGCGCAGGCCCGGTCTTCACCGTAGTGTATGCGCCACAGTTGCTGTATCGCGATGATACGCGGATTGCCGACTATACTGGGGGCGTCAAACTGGAACGGGCAAAGATGACGGTCACCTCCGGTAAGCTGCAGGCATTCCTGACTCCGAAAACCGAGAATGCCAAAGACCAATCATCGCTCGACCATGCCTTCGCCGATGGAGATGTGAAAATCTATCACGTGCTTGCGACAGGGCGGACGCGCACCGGGGTCTCACAGCATTGTGAATATTTCACTCAGGACGACAGGGTGATCCTGAACGGCGGTTCACCGCAGATGCTCGACAGCTACAAGGGGATCACGAAGGGTCGGCAGTTGACCTATTTTAGCGGCGATGACCGGCTTGTCGTGGATGGCGAGAAGAAGGCTCTTGTGTACACGCAGATGAAGAAGCGCTAAGGGGCATTGGTGTTCGGATTCGGACAATCCAGTCCCGAAGCCGCCCCAGAAACTCCGCAGCTTCCGGCCTAAGTAGTTGAAGCGGATGAACCCGTGAGGCTGCCACCTGACGTGCAAGGGAAATGCCATGGGTTCCATTGGGTCAGACTTCCGCTTCGTGCTCCGCAGCTTGCGCAGAAGTCCACTGTTCGTGTTGGTGGCGGTCACGTCACTGGCGCTTGGCATTGGGGCGAACACGGCCATCTTTTCCCTTATGGACCAAGTGATACTTCGCTCCCTGCCTGTTAAGGAACCGCAGCAATTGGTCACGCTGAGGTGGGACGGCGTTTTTTCGGGAGGGATGTACACCGAGCATTCGCCGTTCTCCTACCCGATGTACAAGGCGCTTCATGATCGGACCGGACAGGTGTTCGATGGCGTGGTCGGAGATTTTCATACTTACGTCGACATCGGCTGGAAGGGTGTTGCCGAGCGTGCCGAAGCCTACGCCGTGTCAGGTAATTACTTCCAGACGATGGGCGTGAGGCCGGTTCTGGGCCGCACCCTGGTGCCACATGATGACCTCCTGGAGAATGGAGAACCGTATGTCGATCTGAGTTATGGCTATTGGCAGAGGCGTTTCGGAGGCGATCCTTCCATCCTGAACCAGACGGTTGAGCTGAATGGACGCCCGATGACGGTCGTCGGTGTCCTCCAACGCGGATTCAAGGGGACCGATGTCGGCAGTCCCGGCGACGTGTATGCACCGCTCATGATGATCAAACAGGTGTTTCCGGGCTTCAATGACCTGCGGGTCCGGAACAGTTTGTGGCTTCACCTGTTTGCCAGACTCCGACCCGAGGTAAGCAAGAAGCGGGCAGAAGCCGTCGCGCTTGCGGTCTATCGGCAGGAACAACTGGAAGATTTGAAGGAGAACAAAGACGTCCCGACAGGCTTCAGCGCCGATTACATGCGCAACAAGCTGGCGGTCGAAAGTGCCGGATCGGGAATCTCAAACCTGAAGGACACGTTCTCGATGCCACTGATCGTTCTGATGGGCATGGTGGGAACACTTCTACTGATCGCCTGCGGCAACGTGGCGAATTTGCTTGTGGCCCGTGCAGCAGCGCGACAGCGGGAGATTGCAATTCGCATTTCAATAGGCGCCGGGCGTGCCGCGGTGGTTCGCCTGGTGCTGATTGAAAGCATTGTTCTGTCACTCGCAGGGGCGGCATTCGGACTCTTGCTGTCTTCGTGGTGTGCGGCGCTTCTTTTGCGCGCCCTTCCATTCGAAAACGCCGCGGACGTTTTTTCGACAACGCCGGACGCCCGGGTTCTCTTCTTTACGCTCGCGGTCAGCCTCGTGACGGGATTGCTGTTCGGCGTGCTCCCCGCAATGCAGTCGCTGCGTCCGGACGTGGGGCCGGTGTTGAAGAATGAGACGGGCGCGGTAATCGGCCGAAGGCATGTTCTACTGCGCAAGGGCCTGGTTGCGGCTCAGATCGCTCTCTCGTTGCTGCTGCTTATTGGAACAGGCATCTTCGCCAAGAGCTTGCATAACATCATGTCCTCCAATCCGGGCCTGAGGACGGAGCACATCCTGACATTCTCGATCGATCCATCGCTTGAAAACTATTCGGACGAGAAGATGCGCAACACGTACGTGGCATTGCAGACGCGACTCGGGACCATACCGGGAGTTGAGTCGGTCTCCGGCTCCTCCAATCCGATTCTTGCCGAGAGACGCTGGATGATGTCGGTCCGCGCGCAGGGGTACACGCACGATGACAAGCACTTGAGTCCGCCGATGACGAATGCGGTTCTCCCCGGCTTTTTCCGAACGCTCGGAATCAAGCAACTAGCCGGGCGGGATTTCACGGAACAGGATCGGTTGAAAGGCAGCAAAGTCGTAATCGTAAACGAGGAGTTCGCCCGACACTATTTCGGCGGCAAGAACCCGGTCGGGAAACACATCGGGTTTGGCAATCCGGAGACAGCGAAGCTCGACATGGAGATCGTGGGCATGGTGAAGGACTTCAAGGGGCTGGATTTCAAGGAGAAGACCGAGCGCTACGTTTACCTGCCACAGCTGCAGTTTGACATGGCAGGCAGCGTTACCTTCTACCTGCGGACTGCGGCAGCGCCGCAGGGAGCGGCGGAGTCGGCGCGGAAGGTGGTGCATGAGCTCGATCCGCATCTGCCAGTCTACGGGATGAAGACCTTGCAGGCGCAAGTGAGCGAGACGCATTACATCGAGCGGTTGACCTTCATGCTGTCGGCCACCTTTGGCGTTTTGGCTACTCTGCTGGCGGCGTTTGGATTGTACGGGGTGATGTCGTTCGCGGTGGCGCGGCGCACGCGTGAGATCGGGATTCGGGTGGCTTTGGGAGCGCAGCGCTCGAAGGTGGTCGGAATGGTGATGGGTGAGGTAGCGCTGGTGACGGGGCTGGGGATTGCGTCCGCGCTCCCGCTCGCCTTGATGCTGGGGCGGCTCGTGGAAGGCCAGTTGTTTGAAGTCAAAGCCAGCGATCCGGCGACAATGGCCGGGGCTACCCTGTTGTTGATTGTGGTCGCGCTGGCCGCGGGATATACGCCCGCCATGTATGCATCCCGGATCGATCCACTGAAGGCGCTGCGCTGGGAATGAACCCCCAAAAGGGTACGCATGACCCGGGCTTGACCTCTGCTAATTGGCTCACAGGTACAATGCGATCCAAGAGGTCACTCCGTTAAGCGTTTCCAACTATGAAGTTCTCCAGAAGAGAGTGGCTGTGGCTGGCCGCAAGTGCGTGCGTGCCGCGGTCCTTCGGTGAGCCGGCCGGTGAGCCGGAGCCTTTATTTCTTGAAATCCCTACGTCTGCCAGCGGCATCGAGTTTGTACACGACAATGCGATGTCGGCGGAGCACTATCTTCCGGAGACGTTAGGACCGGGAGCGGCCTTCCTGGATTTCGACAACGACGGGTGGATGGATCTCTACATCGTCAACAGCGGGCCAAGCGATATCTGGAAGCCATCCAAACCGATCCGGAATGCGCTGTATAAGAACAATCGGGATGGAACGTTCACCGATGTTACGGAGAAAGCGGGCGTCCAGGGCGGAACCTTTGGAATGGGCGTGGCCGTCGCCGATTTTGACAACGATGGGTGGCCCGACATATTTGTTACGTCCTACGGCCGATGCATTCTTTACAGGAACAATCACGACGGCACGTTCAACGATGTAACGGACAAAGCAGGATTTGCGACACCGGGCTGGACGACCAGCGCAGTCTGGTTCGACTATGACAACGATGGGCGGCTCGATCTGTTCGTTTGCAGCTTTGTGGATTATTCCGCGGCCCACAAGTTTGCCTGTGGCGACAACAAGATGGGGAAGCACTTCTATTGCATCCCGCGAGTGTTCAACGGCACGGCCAGCTTTCTGTATCACAACAATGGCGACGGAACGTTCACCGAGGTCAGCAAAGGCACCGATATCGCGAAGTCGATTGGCAA
>JAOAPP010000085.1 GCA_025462985.1 Bryobacterales bacterium
GCTGGAAGAGGGGCTAATTCTGCCTTTCTATAACACGTCCTAACTTCGTCAGCAGCCAGCTGCTGGTCGGTAGCGTCTGCTAGTGGTGTCCCGAAGTGAGGCGTAGCCAGAGTAATTATCTGTGCGACCGATGCTAACCCAGTGGTCTTCAGCAGTTGGCGGGCGACCAACCCGCCCATTGAGTGTGCGATAAATGTCACCTTTGCGCCATTTTTCGTGAGACCCGCGAAATACTTCGTCGCAAGCCCGTTCGCTGCGTTTACCACACCCGCATAGGTCGGGTACTTATAGACATAGACAGAATACGTTGATCTAATCGTCGGATTTGCCTTGAGAGCTTCGATTAGATCTTTGAATGTATCCGTCGCCGGGTTCCAATCCTTGTCGTCGTCACAATCGTCGACCTGAGGATTCAACCCGTGAATGAGAACGAGCGGCTGAATCCCCGTAAACGCCTCATCCTTGGTAAGATCGAATTGATCGGGGCACACAAGCCTCGCCGCGACAATCGATAGCCGAAGGCTTTTTAGGTCTCCCGGCGTCAGTTCAAACTGTCCGCTAAGCACGGCTTGGCTTGTGCCAGTCAGCGGGTTAATGATTGAATTCTTCGCGCTCTTAACGGTGCCTGATGCGGGCGAATCGGAACCGCTAGCGACAAACAGCCCTCGAACTGCTGGGTCTGCCGGAGGCGCGGCCACACCTGTGACGGGCAAACTAAAGAAAACCGTTAGAGGCGATTCGTCGGTCAAACTCTGAGATGACCGGATGGACAAGCGATTAGCGGCAGCGCGCAATTGCGGAAAGATGACTTCCACCGTAGAGCCGATTACAACGCGCCCCCAAGTAGCCTTATCAGCTGCTGTAACGCGCACAATTGCGACAACGGGTGATGCTCCACTTGCAAGAGCGAGGATGACGCGCGCACCATTCGCAAGAACGATCGTGTCGTTCTTCGTGCGAACGGTGTCTACAACTTCGGTGATCGGCGTCGCAATAAAATCCACTGTAGCCGCTTCTCCGGCGCCGATCGAAACTGCTCTCGCGGTATCAACAGCAGACGCCGTGTGCCCTGGCGGGATCCGAACTGAGACGTGATAGGTGCCTGCGATGAGCTCTGAAAACCGGAACCTTCCTGAGCTATCCGTTGCGACGCTGCTTACGCTATCGCCAGTCGACCGGCGCAACACGACGGCTGCACCGGCTATTCCGCCATTCCCTGCACTCGAGTGCAGGAGGCCGGCGATGGATCCCAGAACGCCAGGTGTCGTGGTTCCTTGATCGCTACTGCTACAGGCCCCCGCGGTTAGAAGACAGAAAATAACAGCGAAACACTGTAGGCGTATTGAGGCTGCCAAGCGCGTACGTTGAGTTTTCGGTTCCTTCCAAGAATGTCCTCTCGTCGAAATCGAGCTATTTACTCTCTCGTTGTAAGAATACTTCGATCGCGCAGTCCAGGCGGCAAATCCCTGGAAGGCTGCAGCAATAGACTCTTCCGAACGATGTGAGACGATCACAGTAAGAAGTGTGCGGGCCGCTTCCAGATGGTGCTATGGCAGAGCGACCGATATGCCCATTCCTTTGCGGCCATCCGCAAGAACGCGAACCATTGGTGTTGCGCCGATCGTTTTCATCCCGAGAGATGTGTTGTGCCGCCTCGCGGCATTGCCCGCGTCCATGATGCCATACACCCATGTACCTATGTAAGCCAATGTCCCTATAAGGAGAGGCGTCGTGTTTGTGCTGCAGGAGGAATAGCTCGCATAAGTACCGCATGATGTTCCGCTCGCCGCAGCGCCTAGAACGAGGCTGCCAAGTCCGATCCCGAGGAGCGTGGCTCCCTTTGTTGTTTCGCCAGAATAGAATTGGCCACCGCCCGTCACAAGCACTCCGATCAACGTTGATGTTCCCGGGTCCTTGTAGCCAAGCATGTTCATTGACGAATTACTTTGCTGACTCTGCGCCACTTGACTGCCCAATAAAAAGCTCGCTGTAAGAGCGATGATTGCAGCGCGAAGAGCTCGATTGATCGAACTCTGAGAGAGAACAACGTGACCGGTATGAATTTGGCCTGACTTCATTTTATTCCCCTGTTTGATAATGGACTGAGACGAACTGGTGGAATCCCCTCTTGCAACGATTCGAAAACCGGCAAAACTACTTCGATGCGTTCTTTCGCTTTACGCAAAGCACGCGTCGCATCATGTCGTCGCCGCTACAGCTATGCACTCCCTTCGCAGTTGTTGCCGTCCACTTGACCGACCATGCTCCTCGCTGGAACGTCCGAAACCGCAACATCTTCAGGCATCACATCACCAATAGACATTGCCGATTCGCGTTGAATAGTCGGTGCTTGCACAGCCTAGAAGCGCAAAGATTGAAGCCCACTACGGTTCGTATCATTTCAAGCCTTCGATGAATAGGGCCGCGCGAAATGCGCAAGGATCGCTGCTTGCGACAACCTGCTTCAAACCCGTCTATCCTTCGTCTATCGGCGTGATTTGGGGGGGTTGCAATGCCATAACGGGTTCACCTCTCCCCCGGTTCACCAGCCAATCTTGATGCCTCCAGAAAACGCAGGTAGCTTGTTGCTGCCAGGCAAACAAACAGTGCGCCGCTGACTCATTGTCGACGGAGGTGCCCCAGGGGTCGAGGCGGGAGGATAGTTGCTGCAAAGCGTCTACTCACCGTCTAACGAGACTCAATTGAAAGCGCACCAAGAGCACAGCGCCAAGTTTCATCTCGTTGCCCTCGATCTGCCGCGTATTGAGATCGATGATCCAAACGCAGCTTCGACCCGGTCCTCGGGTCCTAGCAAATCGCTTGCGCTCATCACGTTCCTGGCGTTCGCTCCCCGACGGTCCGCTTCGCGCGACACACTGTGTGACTTGCTTTGGGGCGATCGCAGTCTCGAGCACTCTCGCCCGCAACTTCGGCAAACACTGTGGCTGATCAAAACACAGATCCATCCGCTCATTGTCGAAGCAGATGCGGAAAAGATCTGGGTTTCTGCACGACTGACTTCGGATGTCGATGCCTTCCTTTCGGCAATTGAACGAGATGATCTCAGCGAAGCCGTCAGGATTTATTCACACGATTTCTTCGCGGGTTACGGTGCACCAGGTGCCGGACGCTTTGAGGAATGGGCGAACTCTGAGCGCGTTCGCCTGCGAGGACGCTTCGTAAATTCGGCCGAATCCCTCGCTCGGCACGCATTGAACTCCGGGCGCTTCCAAGACGCAATCGCCCTCGCCCGCCGCATGCGTGCCGCTGACCCGAACAGTCAATCAAGTTGGCGGCTCCAGCTCGAAGCTCGAATCGCTGCCGGAGATTCGATAAGCGCGCGAGCCGATGCAGACCACCTTGAAGACTGGTTACGCACGGAGGAGTGGGAACCGGAGCCTGAGACTAGCGCAATAATCCGGACTGCGCGACGCGTGACAGAACCCAATCCAAACGGATCACCCGCCACCGAGTTAGTCGCCGAGCTCGTCGGAAGAGAAAAGGAGTTCTCGCTCATCCATGAGGCTTGGGTTGCCGCAAAATCACGGGGCGCACGATTCATTCACATCGTTGGTGAGAGCGGTCTTGGAAAAACGCGACTTACTACAGACGTCATCGCGCGAATTCGAGCTTCGCGAGGAAAGGTCCGCTATGTCCGCGCAAACTTCGGCGAGCGCGCAATTCCATTCAGCTTTGCGGCAGCGATCGCTGAATCGCTCGGCTCGGCGACTGGTGCCGGCGGCATAGCTCCTTCGGCTGCAAGAACTTTGGTGTCACTTAACCCCGCACTATCATCGCGATATACGCTTACGTCGGGAAACACCGAGCGACTCGAACCGCTGCGAGTCGGGCTCGCAATTCTCGAGCTCATCTCTTCGGTTGCGGATGAGAACCCGATCGCGATAGCACTCGACGATCTTCACTGGTGCGATACTCAGTCACGTGAGGCGCTGACCGTTATCGCGTCGCGGTTGGACGACGACAAAGTTTTACTACTCTCTTCGTCACGGCCGCAGTATTCCGCCGGACCCCTTCGACATGACTCACCTGTTGTTCGACTTGGACGTCTATCTTGCGCCGACGTTACGGCGTTCCTCACCAGCCTTGCGCGGTTTCCGGAAAGTTCGTTGGCTCAAAGCCTGCCGATCGCGTTGTGCGAGTCGGCTGCCGGGGTTCCGCTGCGACTTCTCGAGGGACTCCGCTTCTGCATCGACCGAGGACTTCTCGTTCGAAGTGGCGATCAGTGGAGTTGTCCGGATGAAGCGGCTTTGCTCCGGACCTTGGACACCAGCGCGACCGTCGAACGACGGCTGGCATCACTATCGACAGCCCAAAACGAGATACTGTCGCTGATCGGAGTTGGTGGAATGCCAATTCCCCGAGCCACGATCATAGAAGCAACCGGGCTTCGAGCGAGTCGCGTTGAGGAGACGGTCGCGGGACTTGAGTTGCACGGTCTCGTGGTCACGGAAAACGATTCATGGGCACCCGCACACGATAGCATCGCGGAAGCGCTGATCGCGCATTCGAATCATGACGGCGCAATCTTCCGCGACTATCATTTCCGACTCGGCGCAGCGATGCTCAGAAGCCCGGATCTTGAGTGGAAGAAGCGAGCGCTCCCACATTTGGCTGAGGCCAGGCGCTGGCGGGATCTTGCCGCTGCATCGATCCCGTTTCTACGCATGCATCCCGCGACCTCGGCCAACGTGCGATTGGCGTTAGGATCACTGATCGGAGCGTCTGAAAATTCGGATGCTGTTGCGAAAACGACGGCCGAACTTCCGTTACGGCTGAGAAATGCCGGTTTGATACGTCGCGTCGCCTTCGTGGGAATTCCTTTCGTCGCGTTGCTCGCCGCGTCCGTCGTCCCGGTGTTGAAGACATCAACACCAAGATCGGTCACTGAGGTTGTTGTACTAACAAGAGAGCCGGACGGCAATACAAAGGTCGAGGCGGCCCCGCTAGACATAAACAGATGGGACGCAGCTGCGCCCATTGGGTTCGAGTCAAC
>JAOAPP010000473.1 GCA_025462985.1 Bryobacterales bacterium
TCCAGCTCGGGGGCAAGCTGATCTTCTAAGTTGTCCTCGTTCACGTCCGGGAAATGAAGGGTGACGGCCTGAGAGCGTCACCCTTTTCATATATGGCTTTTCTTATTAACTCCAGCGGGCTCTAGCGCATAGGTTCCGCGGGCGGCGATGCACTCCCGTGAGCGGTCTACTTGGATCAGACGCGGCGCGGTAAGCTTTCGTGGGGTCGCTTCGGAGAGTATGCTGAATACATGAATCTACCGAGATTCGTCCGCGTCGAACAGACCTTCCCCGATCGCAGCATCAAAGACATTCGTGGACACATCCGCCGTGAGCTGAACAAGTCCGACATGGCGACGCGCGTCCCGAAAGGAGCCCGCATCGCCATCGGCGTGGGCAGCCGGGGCATCGCCAATCTCGCGACGATCGTGAAGTCGGTGGTCGACTTCTGGAAGGAAGCGGGCGCCCATCCCTTCCTGATTCCGGCCATGGGAAGCCATGGCGCGGCTACGCCGGAGGGCCAGGCGGACGTGCTGGCTCATTACGGCATCCATGAGGCGACGATGGGGGCTCCGGTGGTCAGTGCGCTTGAGGTAGTCCCGCTTGGAGCTACTCCGGAGGGCATTGACGTTTTTATCGACAAAGCCGCCCACGAATCAGACGGCATCTTCCTCGTGCCACGCATCAAATGGCACACCGATTTTGATGCGAGCATCGAGAGCGGTCTTTTCAAAATGATGGCGATCGGGCTCGGCAAGTTCGCCGGTGCGCAGCGATATCACACCGTCGCTTACCGCATCGGGCTAGAGAAAATGGTCCGTTCGGTGGGATCCAAGGTGTTTGGATCTGGCAGGGTGCTCGGCGGGCTTGCGATCCAGGAAGGCGCCCATCACGAAACTGCGGGTCTCACCGCGGTGAGTTCATCCGGTGGACTTGACCAGATGATCGCGCATGAAGAGCGGCTGCTCGCAGAAGTGAAGTCCTGGATGCCGCGCCTTCCAGCGGACGAGATCGACATTCTGATTGTCGATGAAATCGGCAAGGATATTAGCGGCGCGGGCATGGACACGAAAGTCATCAATCGGAACGTTTATGGACAGAGTAATCCCTGGCCGCAACTTCCGTTCGTCCACCGCGTGTACGCCCGGGCGTTGAGCGAGCACACGTATCACAGTGGAGTAGGTGTTGGTATGGCGGACGTGGTTCATGATCACCTGGTGAATAACATCGACTGGAATCCGACGTACATCAATTCACTCACGGCCTCTACACCGGCTGCCATCAAGACTCCGATACACTTCCCGAGCGACCGCAAGGCGTTAGAGGCAATTGCTCCGACCGTCGGTAAGCTGGACCTCTCCACCGTCACGTACTGCCGAATCCGAAATACCCTGGAGCTGGTACATGTGGAGGTGAGCGAGAACCTCATTGACAAGCTCGCGACCAATGCAAAGGTCGTTTCAGAGCCATACGAAGTGGAATTCGACTCGGCCGGCGATCTTATGCAGTCAGACAGACACGAATTGGCGGGTTACGAGGGAGACGAAGAGCCAGCTCTCAAACGTTTCTAACGCGGTTCACCAATGGCTGTCATCTAACCGCCAGGGATGGATGTACAAGCCAAGTTGCGCATTCTCGCGGATGCGGCCAAGTATGACGCCTCTTGCGCAAGCAGCGGATCCAAACGGGCGCGGGTGGAAGGCGGGATTGGGAACACCACCGGCGTAGGAATCTGTCACAGTTATACGCCCGATGGCCGCTGCGTATCACTGCTGAAGCTGCTGCTTACCAACTACTGCATCTACGACTGCAGTTACTGCGTGAACCGGATCAGCAGCGATACTCCACGAGCCCGCTTTACCCCCGAAGAGGTGGCTTTTCTCACGGTCGAGTTTTACAAGCGCAACTACATCGAAGGCCTGTTTTTAAGTTCGGGGATCATACAAAGCCCTGATTACACAATGGAGCAAATGGCCCGGGTTGCTTCCCTGCTCCGGACCGAGCACAAATTCGGCGGCTATGTTCATTTGAAAGCCGTGCCGGGGGCGTCGGAAGAGCTGATGCTCCAGGCGGGCCGGTTTGCCGACCGCCTCAGCGCAAACATTGAACTCGCTCGCGATAACGATCTGGCGCAACTGGCTCCCGCCAAATCGCATGGCGCGATTGAGAAATCGATGCAACAAATTGCGCACGGCATTCTCGAGGCGAAAGATAAGACCATGCGAAGCGGCAAAGCGCCTCAGTTCGCGCCTGCCGGCCAGAGCACTCAGTTCATTGTGGGCGCGACAAACGCGACGGACGCCGATCTGCTCGGTAAATCGTCCGCCCTCTACCGCCGTTATGGTCTTCGGCGGGCGTATTATTCCGCGTTCAGTCCGATACCGCATGCAGATCCGGCCCTACCACTGAAGAAAATCCCGCTGGTCCGGGAACACCGGCTTTATCAGGCAGACTGGCTCATGCGCTTCTACGGATTTACTGCTGAGGAGCTGACGACGGTTGTTGATCGCAATCTGGCGCTGGATAAGGATCCCAAACTCGCCTGGGCGCTGCGGCATCGCGAATTTTATCCCGTCGACGTGAACAAAGCCGGCCGGGCGGCGTTGCGACGCGTGCCCGGTTTCGGAGTTCGCACTGTGACGCGCATTCTGCAGATTCGCCGCTACCGTGCGCTCAGTCTCGGTGATCTCGGGAAGTTGAAGTGTGCCGTGAACCGGGCCAAATTTTTCGTGGTGACCTCGGATCATAACCCTTCGGCGCTGCAAATTGATGGAGTGAAACTGCCGGAGCGCGTGGTTCCGCAAGTGCGCCAGTTGTCGCTGTTTGAAGCGGCGGAAACGGCGAGAAGCGGTGAGCTGTGACCATCGTTCGTGCCCACGATTTCCTGAGCTGGCGCAACGAATCCCGACGTCTTCTTGCGGCCGATGTTTCGCCTGCGGATGTGCATTGGGCTGGAGCGAACGAGACGCTTTTCGGGGGCGAGCAGGCGACGGAGGCGAAGATCGGTTCGGTCGCCTCAGTGCCCAAGGAATTTCTGCGCCTGGCGCAGACTGCCGCTTTACATCGGGATGACGACCGGTGGAACGTTCTATATCGCGTGCTTTACCGCTTGACCCACAGTGAACCCTCGCTGCTGAAAGTCGGCATCGACGATGACGTGCGCAGGCTGGAGTTGATGAATCAGGCGGTCAGCCGCGATATGCACAAGATGACGGCCTTTGTACGGTTCCGCCGGATGGAGAATTCGGATCCGGAATGCATGGTGGCCTGGTACAGCCCGGATCATCACGTCGTGAAGGCAATCGCTCCGTGGTTTTCCCGCCGCTTCGGGGGCGTGCGCTGGTCTATTCTCACGCCAGACGAATGCGCCCACTGGGATCTCGAGAAGCTCACGTTCACTCCTGGCGTGCCCCGCTCGGCTGCTCCTGCCAGCGACGATATGGAACACTTGTGGAAGGACTATTACGCTTCCATTTTCAACCCTGCTCGGGTGAAGGTGAAGGCGATGAAGGCGGAGATGCCGGTCCGGCACTGGGCCACGCTGCCGGAGGCGGAGATCATTCCGAATTTGCTGGCGAAAGCCAATGTGCGGGTGATTGAAATGGCAAAGAATCAGAAGTCCTCGGCGGCGGAATTCGTTCCGCGAACCAATGATCTCCAGCAGCTTCGAGCAGCCGCTTCGGTATGCCGGGGCTGCGAGTTGTATGCGCGAGCCACGCACGTAGTGTTCGGAGAGGGCCGCCCGGACGCGAAAGTGGTGATGGTAGGTGAACAGCCGGGCGACGAGGAGGATTTGAAAGGTCATCCGTTCGTCGGACCGGCTGGACGGTTACTGGATAAGGCGATGCTCGAAGCGGGACTGGACCGGGAGCAAGTCTACGTGACCAACGCCGTGAAACACTTCAAGTGGATTGAGCGCGGGAAGCGCCGGATTCACGCGAAGCCCAGCGGAATTGAAATCTCCTCGTGCAGGCCTTGGCTGGAGGCGGAACTGGCCTCAATCCAGCCGGAGCTTGTGGTGTGCCTAGGCGCCACCGCGGCGCAGTCGCTTATGGGCCGGGACTTCCGGGTTACAACTGAGCGCGGCATTTTCTTTCCCCATCGCTGGGCAAAACAGTTAGTTGCCACAATTCATCCATCTGCGATTCTGCGCATGCCGGATCGCCGTGACGAAGAGTATGCGCTCTTCGTGCATGATCTGAAGCTGATCGCCGCCAAAGTCCGAGAGCTTGAGGCGGCCAGCCGGCGGCTCAGTTAAGGCCGGCCTTCCAGCGCTCAAGCACCAGGAGCTGTTTTTCCACCTGGGAACGCTCAGGCGAGTCGGGTTCCAGACGGAGGTAGGTCTCGAGATCGGATTTGGCCGCGCGGTGATTCAGCTGCTTCAGGTGAATGAGCCCCCGGTGCCGATACTCTTCCGCGTAATCAGGCATGGCTTCAATCAGCAGATCGAGCACTTGCCGCGCCTTTTCAAAGGCTTGGCCGCGCAGATAAATCGCTTTGAGGTTGCTCAGCATTCGCACCAGGATTTGACGTTTGGTTACCGGCGCGAGCACGGCCGGATTCGCCCGAAGATCGACTCCGGCCGTTTGTTTGGCCAAGGTCAGGCAATCTCCGAAAGAAAGGATACGACCGTTGTGGAAGGGATCGATCCAATAGCGTGACTCCGAATCCTCGTACGCGGCGATGAAATGCCCAGGCAAGCCGACGCCGTACACGGGACGGTTCAACCGGCGTGCGATTTCCATATAAACCACAGAAAGAGTGATAGGGATGCCAATACGCCGGCTCAACACCGAGTTGAGACAGCTGTTGCGAGGGTCGTAGTATTCGCCATCGTTGCCGTGGAACTGCATCGTGTCGAAAAGCAGTTCATTGGTGACTCGAATGAAATCGAGTGCCCCCGCTCCGGAGGCGAGTCGGGCACCAATTTCAGCGGCCATATCGTCCAAGCGGACGAGCGAGGGCTCGAACTCGAGGCCGGGGAACTCGATGCTGGCCAGCTCCAGCGAAGCTACATCGAGTGGGACGTCCGAGCGCTCATTCCGTAAACCATGAAGCAGGCGCTGCACGCGAGCTAGCTTACCACCGCTCGGTTTGAGCGCGGAATTGCTATGAGTCTGAGGGAACCTTTCTGGGCGTGGAGTCGTATCTGCCGTCAGATAGAGCTTTCAGATATGCTTCACCTGCTACTTTTCTGCGTCCTCCTAATCTTCTGCTGGCCGCTGGCGCTTCTGGCGCTGGTGCTGTACCCGATTGTGTGGCTTCTCCTTCTTCCGTTCCGGATCGTTGGAATCGCGGTTCACGGCGTACTCGCTTTGGTGGCGGCGGTTATCTTTTTACCGGCGCGCCTGATTCGCTCCATTGCGTGAGGCTGCTGCTTACGAAGGCGCGCGACTCGCGCCGCCAGGTATGCAATAGGATCAAGGCGATGATCACCAGCGCGAACGTCAGGCCGCACCATAGCCCGTACACACCAAAGCCGTAGTGGAAACAGAGCCCATAGCCCGCGGGCAAGCCGATGGCCCAGTAGCCGACGAGATTGACCAGCATGGGAATGCGCGTCTGGCCCAGACCACGCAGCGCTCCTGTCACCACCGTCTGAATGCCGTCGAAGAGCTGGAAGCAGGCCGCCAGCGCGAGCAGTCCCGCCCCCTGGGCGATGACGCCGGGGTCAGCAGTGTAGATACGAAGGATCGGCCGCGGACACAACACGAATAGAACGGCGGAGATGCTCATCGGAACGCAAGCAATTCCGGTCGAGATAAATCCTGCTCTTCTGGCTCGCTCGGGCGCTTTCGCGCCGATCGCGTGCCCTACGGCGACGGCTGCGGCCGAGGAGGTACCGAGGGGAATCATATAGCTGATCGCCGCGCAGTTGAGTGCGATCTGGTGCGCCGCGAGGGCCACGGGCGTGAGACGCCCTGCGAAGACCCCGGCAGCGCCAAAGGCTCCGATTTCAAGCAGAATTGTGCCGGCCGCCGGTAGGCCGATCTGCACCAGGCGGCGCAGGCGCGAGAAATCGGGCTTCTGGAACATGGTTCCTAGGCCCGGTGACAGCCCGCGTTCATACCACCAAATGAACCCGGCCAACGCGGCTGCCATATATGCGCGCGCAAGGCAGGTAGAGAGTGCGGACCCGACCACGCCCAGGGGCCGGAACCCCCAATGCCCTTTGATCAGCACCCAGTTGAAGAGCCAGTTCACGAGGTTTGCGCTTACCAGTACGAACATCACGGGACGCACGTGGCCGATGGCTTGCAGGTAACGCCGCTGTGCGCCGTAGAGCAGCAGCGGCAGCGTGCTCAGGCTGAGAGTGACCAGAAACTGCCCGGCGAGAGCGCTCACTTGCGGGTTTATGCCGAGCGTATAGAACAGAGGCGGCATCAACGTGAACAGCAGCATGAGTGGCGGAGCGATAAACAAGGCGAGATAGATGCCCTGCATCAAGGAGCGATGGCAGTCCTGCCGGTCTCCTGCTCCGAACGAATGGGAGACGAGGGTATCCAAGCCGAGCAGTAGCCCCATCCCGAAAATCGCGAAAGAGTAGAAGGCGCTGCTGCCGATTCCGATCGCGCCGATAGCTGTCGGGCCAAGCGCGCCGATCATAATGGTGTCCACCGAGGTCATGGACATCCAACCCAATTCAGCGAGGGCGACCGGGGCCGCCAGCGCCGAGATCTGCCGCACTTCGGCCCACAAGCGGCTTCGCGTGGTGGGACCCATCATAGCTAGCTTAGGATGACATTCCGTGAGATCCGGGACGAATGAGAAGCTGCAGTGTTTGTAAGCTGCTGAACTGGAGCCGTTGACCGGGATTGAACCGGTGACCTCTTCCTTACCAAGGAAGTGCTCTACCAACTGAGCTACAACGGCATCTTATAGGCGTGCCGTGGAATGGTGGACAGGGAAGGATTCGAACCTTCGTACCTCGCAAGGAGGGACAGATTTACAGTCTGTTGGCTTTAACCACTCACCCACCTGTCCGGTCCGACGAAACGAGAATAACACAATTGGGGGCCAGTTTTTTGAAGGCCAGTGCGATGCAGCTGACGGTCCGTCCAACTACGTGGACTGGTAAGGTATCCATTGCGGCAACTTCTCGCACTGCCTGTGCCAGAAGCAGGGGCATGACCTTAGAATTTATGCGCCATCACTATACGATTCGCAAGGGCTCGTATCGTCTTCGCCCGGTTCGGTTGGAAGACTCCGCGTTCATAGTGGGATTGCGGATTCATCCGGAGCGCAGCCGGTTTATCAACGCGACATCTCCGGATGTGGCGAAGCAGGAGGACTGGCTGCGTGAATATTTCGAGAGGGTCTCCGATTATTACTTCGTGATCGAGCATGCAGAAAGCGGTGAACGGGAAGGCACTCTGGGAATCTATAACATCGATCGAGAAATGAGGACGGCGGAGTGGGGACGCTGGGTCGTCCGACCGGGATCGAAGGCGGCGCTGCCAAGCGGTTGCATGGCCTTTGATCTGGCATTCAGCGAATTAGGGCTGCAATCATTGCACAGTTATGTCGCGGCCGAGCACACGGATGTGCTCAAAGTCTTGAGCGCTCTTGGGATGCAAAGTGAAGCGTTTCTGCAGGGCTATCTGCGAATTGACGGCGTGCCGCACGACGCGGTGAAGCTGCAAATTTCGCGATCGGACTGGGAGGCAGGTCAGTGAGCCATATCGCACCGCTTGCGCGGGTTTTATCGGGCGCGAAAGTCGGCGATGGTTGTACGATTGAAGACCACACCTTAATCGAACCTGCGGTGATCATTGGCGCGGGGGTGACAATCCGATTCGGGGTGGCGATTCGGAATGGCACGGTGATCGAGGATGGTGTGCTCATCGGGGCAAACGTTTCTTTCAGCGATGAACTTGGTCCGAAGTCCGGCACCACGATTGTGAAACAGTATGCCACCATCGGCGCGCAGGCGGTGATTAGAAGCGGCGTCACGATCGGGGAGCGCGCAATTGTACATCCTGGCTCATTTGTTACGGAAAGCGTTCCTCCGCTCGCGATCGTGCAAGGCAATCCCGCGCACATAGTTGGCTACAACGGGGTGCAGCCACAGGCACGACGCCCGGGCGTACGTAGTGCGGAAGTTGTCGGAGTAGCAGGAACGACCATCGACGGCGTGACTTTACATCGTCTACCCTCCGCTGCCGATATGCGCGGCCAGCTCTCGTACGCCGAGATCGGACAGCATGTGCCGTTTGAGGTGAAACGCTTCTTTCTGGTCTATGGCGTAGCCGGGAAGGAGGTTCGGGGCGAGCATGCGCATCGGAATCTCCGACAATTCTTGGTCTGCGTTCATGGAGAGTGCAGCGTGATGGCGGACGACGGATCGCGAAGAGAAGAGTTTTTGCTTGATGACCCGACACTCGGACTGCTCCTGCCGCCGATGGTCTGGGCTGTCCAGTATAAGCATGCTGCCGACGCAGTGCTTTTGGTGTTGGCGTCGGACCGATATGACTCCGACGATTACATCAGAGACTATTCCGAATTCTTGCATTGCCTTGCACGAAGGCGCGAGCCGTGATCCTGCTCAATGATTTCCGGCGGCAGTGGCTGGACATTCAGAAAGACGCCACGGCTGCATTCAGGAGCACGGCCGAGAGCGGATGGTATGTGCTGGGCCGCTACGTAAAAGAGTTTGAGTCTCAGCTGGCGGAGTTCTGGGGTCTAGGCCATGCTGTTGGCGTGGCAAGCGGGCTTGATGCTATTGAAATTTCGCTGCGTGCGGTGGGGTGTCAGCCTGGGGACAAGGTGCTGACGCCCCCCGTTTCGGCGTTTGCAACGACTCTCGCGATAGTAAACCTGGGGGCGATCCCAGTTTTCGTCGATACCGACGACTACGGGCTCGTCGATTTAGATGCGGCAGAACAGGCGCTTCGGAGCGATGCATCCGTCCGGTTTTTCGTTCCTGTTCATTTGTTTGGACATGCGCTCAACCTCGACAGGCTGGGTTCGCTGGCGCGCGAGTTCGGGCTTGCGATCGTGGAAGATTGCGCCCAGTCGATTGGTGCGGAGTGGCGGGGCCGAGCAACCGGTACTGCCGGCATGTCGGCAGCGACGAGTTTCTACCCGACGAAGAACCTGGGCGGCATGGGAGATGGCGGGGCCGTCCTGACGAATGACAACGAATTGGCGAATAGGATCGCGGTGCTTCGCGATTATGGACAGAGCGCCAAGTATCAGCACAGTGTCATCGGCTATAACAGCCGGCTGGATGAGTTGCAAGCGGCGCTGCTCAGTCGGGCCGGATTGCCTCGTCT
>JAOAPP010000155.1 GCA_025462985.1 Bryobacterales bacterium
GCCGGATTGCCGCTGCCTTCTTCACTATTTCTTGTGAGTCAGGCTTCAAGGACGGAGCGCACTTACAAAAGCGATGACTCTGGCCAGTTTACTTTCCAGCATCTGCCCGTCGGCGTGTATCACCTGACGGTAAGTCATCCAGGATTCGCGCCCTATTCCACCCTGGTTGAAATCCGCTCCGCGGTGCCGAAAGAGATCCGAGCCCAGCTGAGTTTGCAATTCGCCTCGACGCAAGTGGAGGTGAAGGACAGCGCGACGCTGATTGATCCCCATCGCACCGGCGTGGCGTACTCAGTCGGCGCCGAACAAATGAGTGAAAAGCAGACGGCGGTTCCTGGCCGTGGCGTCTTGGACCTCGTCAACATGCAGCCCGGCTGGCTTTTCGAGGCAAATGGCACGCTCCACCCCAGGGGCTCCGAGTATCAAACCCAGTTTGTCGTAGACGGTCTGCCGATGTACGAAAATCGCTCGCCCAACTTCGCTTCAGGGCTGCAAACCGAACGGGTTAGCGATATGACCGTCTTGACGGGAAACATCCCGGCTGAATACGGGCGCAAGCTCGGCGGGATCGTTGAAGTGAATACCAATCGGGACATCACGCAGGGTTTGCATGGCACATCGGACATTTCAGGCGGAAGCTTCGGTACAGTCTCCGGCTTTGCTTCCGCGAGCTACGGTTGGAAGCGCAGCTCACTCACTTTCGATGGGTCCGCCGATACAACCGGCCGGTATCTCGATCCCCCTGTTCTCGGGAACTTCACGAACCAGGGCACGCTTTCGGGTTTCGGCGGCGCGTACACGACTGACGTCACTCCGGCGGATCGTTTGTACGTCTCGCTCCATCGAAGCCAGGCAAGATTTGAAGTTCCCAACGAAAACCTGCAGCAAGTCGCGGGGCAGCTTCAAAATCGCAACGCTCCGGAAGTGGCCGGCTTGGTCGGATGGAGCCACGTTTTCTCTCCCACCGTGCTCTTGAACGCCCGGGCCGCGGTCGAAGATCTTTCGGCGAATCTCTGGTCGAACTCGCTCGCGACGCCGATCATTGCTGCTCAGCAGCGCGGATTTCGACGAAGCTACCTCAACTCCACCCTGTCGGTGAGCAAATCGCACCACGACCTGAAATTTGGAGCAGATGCCCTCTACTCCCCCGTTACCGAGGCGCTCCAATATCAGATCATCGACCCATCGTACTTCGCCCCCGATACACCGGGTACTTTCAACTTCTACGATCACCGGCTGGACCGCGAACAGTCTCTTTTCGCGCAAGACACAATGCGCTACGGCAACCTCACGGTCAGCACCGGTTTGCGCTGGGATCACTACTCCCTTGTTGTTCACGATCATGCCGTCAGTCCGCGCCTGGGTGTCGCCTGGTACATACCGAAAGCAAGCCTGATTCTCCGCTTCTCCTATGACCGCGTGTTCAATACCCCGGCCCTGGAAAACCTGCTTCTGGCGAGCTCTCCGCAGCTGGATGTGCTCAATACCCAGGTTCTGCGGATTCCCATTCAGCCCTCTCGCGGCAATTACCTGGAGGCGGGTTTCAGCCAGGGTATTGCCAACAGGGCGCGGCTCGATGTCAGTTTTTACCAGCGTTCCTTCCGCAGTTATGCCGATGACGACGTATTCCTGAATACCGGGATCAGCTTCCCGATAGCGTTTCAAAGCGCTCTGATCCGCGGCGTGGACGTCAAGCTGGATCTTCCTCGCTGGGGCAGGTTATCAGGCTTCCTTTCCTACTCGAATCTGGTCGGCACGGCACAGCTGCCGGTCACCGGAGGCCTTCTGCTAGGGAGCGATATTTCGGGTTCCGTCGGTGTCACCGGAAGCTTCCCGATCACGCAGGACCAGCGGAACACCGCCCGCGCTCGCGGCCGTTACCAGGTCAACCGGCGTCTCTGGGTCGCCGCAGACGCCGAATATGGAAGCGGCCTGCCCGTCGAGATCAACGGCGACCCGGATATTTCGGCTCTGCGGGAACAGTACGGCTCGGCGATCGTGGATCGCGTCAACTTTGACGCGGGGCGCGTGCGCCCGAATTTCTCGCTCAATCTAAATGCCGGGCTCGAGCTCTGGACCCGCGAGAAAAAGAGCCTCCGCGCCGAGGGTGAGCTCGAGAATCTCACAAACCGGCTGAACGTCATCAATTTCTCCGGGCTGTTTTCCGGTACCGCCATCGGACTGCCGCGAAGCGGCAATGTCAGGCTCCGGTTCGAGTTCTAGCGCCACAAGATTTCGAATCGATCGCACCAATCCGGTCGACGGATTGAGGGGTCCTTTCGAACAGTCGCAGAAATACTCAGGGCGCCATGAGCTGGAGCGGTAAGCTGCCGTTCGCTCCTACGCCCCAGCGGGAATAATTGTGACCGCCTAACGCCAGGATCTTCGTTTACTGACTCTGTCGCACACTAACTCTGCCGCAGCGCCGTAGCGGGATCGACTCGCGTGGCGCGAAGCGCAGGCCACCAGATCGCCCCCACGGCCGAAGCAAACAGCAGGACCGGAATTGTCACAAAAACAAACGGATCCCAGGCATTTACTCCGAACAGGAAGCTGGCGATCTGCTTGGCAAGCGCAAGTGCGCCGGCAACGCCGATCACGATACCGATGAGGGCAAAGGTGACGCCCTGCCGCATCACCATGGCTCGCACATCCCTCTGTTCCGCACCGAGCGCCATCCGGATCCCTATCTCCTGCGTGCGCTGTTCCACCGAGTAAGCCATAAGGCCGTAGATGCCGATTGCCGCCAGCAGGAGCGACACGCCGCCGAAGACGCTCATCAGCAGCATATGAAACCGTTCGCGGGAAGTGGATCGGGAAATCACCTCCTCCATGGTTCTGGTATCGGTCACGGGCAAGCCGGTCAACTGGCGAAGCCGCTCCTCGATGGCTGCTCGCAGCTTAGTCGGATTACCGCGGGTTCGCACGACCCACGCCACTGGTGTGAGGTCTACATTCAGAGACTGAATGGCATCAGTGGCTTGGCCATTTGGAATATACATCTCGGGCTCAGGATTCTGGTTCAGCGAGCCATCGCGTTGGTCAGCAACAATCCCGATGACTTGGCGCGGTGGCTCATCCTGCAACTGAGGCATCATTCCCTTACCAATCAGAATCTGGTCCCGCAATGGATTTCTCTTCGGCCAGAAACGCTTTGCCATCGTTTCATTGATGATCACAGCAGGCGGACCCGTATGGTTGTCGCGTTCGTTAAAGGTCCGCCCGCGAATAAGGCGAATGCGAAAGACCTCAAAGAATCCGGGTGAGACGGTCTTCCATCCTCCTCCGCCATGGAATGGACCTTCCGTCAACGGCCGGCCCATGATCTTGAAAGGTAAGCCATACCCGCCTTCGAGTGGGATGCAGCACGTTGCGCTGGAGAGCTCAACCCCTGGAATGGCGTTGATGCGTTCCGTGGCCCTCCGAACCAGTTGTTCAATGGCAGCACTCGTACGGTACGACTTTCCGGCCAGCGACATGCGCATGGTGAGGACATTCCTTGCGTCGAATCCCGGGTTGACAGAGTACAACGCAGCAGCTGTTCGAATCAGCAGACCGGCGCCCACTAGTAGCACAACTGCCAACGCAATTTCGGTCATCACCAGCATCGTGCGCGTCGAGTTCTGGCGAAAGCCGCTACCCGAACGGCTGGCGCTCTCTCGAATCGCGGTATTCAAATCTTTGCGAGCCGAATGCCAGGCCGGAAAGAGCCCAAACATCAGCGTCGTCACCAGGGTGATGGCAATAGTGAAAAGCAGAACCCGCCAGTCCAGGGACACCAGAGTCCCGTCCTCCCCCACACGCGGAAGCCCTGCCGTATTAACTGCCAGAAGTGCACGAATTCCTGCGATTCCGAGCAGCAATCCCAAGATCGCACCCGCAAAAGCGAGCAGGAGGCTCTCGGTCAGGAGCTGCCGTACAATGCGTCCTCGGCCTGCTCCCAAGGCCCCTCGAATCGCGATCTCCCGCTTTCGTGCTTCGGCCCGCGCAAGCAGCAGGTTGGCCACATTGGCGCATGCAATCAGCAGGACGAACCCCACCGCGGCTGCCAGAACCCAAATAGACTTACGAGCGTCCTGAACCAGCGATTCCTTCAAGGTGACGGCGGTGAAGCTGGTGCCTTTCTCTAAAGCGGTCGGGAATCGTTGACGGTAAGCAGAGGTCGACGAATCGAGTACGGCTTTCGCTTGTTGCAGGCTGACGCCTTCTTTCAGGCGTCCGGCGGCGAGGAAATAGTGACCCTGATTGTCTGTCTCGGGATCGAGTTGAAACGGCACCCAAGCCT
>JAOAPP010000158.1 GCA_025462985.1 Bryobacterales bacterium
GCGTCGTTCCGGTCGGCGAAGACCAATCGCAACATGTAGAGCTTGCTCGGGATATCGCACAGCGGTTCAATTCCCTCTATGGCGAAGCGTTTGTCATGCCGGCGACCCATCTTCCCGCGGTGGGCGCCCGCATCATGGGGTTGGATGATCCGACTCAGAAGATGAGCAAGTCCGCCCCTGGCGCGGGACACGCGATCGGGTTGCTGGACGATCCGAAAGCCATTCAGAAGAAGATCGCACGTGCGACGACCGACTCGCAACCAGTCGTGGATCCCGAGACAATGGGCCCCGGCATCGCGAACCTTCTCGTCATTGGCGAAGCGTGCGATCCATCGATAAACAAGACGGCCGTCGCGGGTTGGCGCTATGGCGATTTCAAGAAGCGCGTAGCCGAGGCTGTGATAAGCCGGCTGGAGCCTATCCAGCGGAAGTATCGCGAGGTCACAGCAGATCCGGCGTACATTGAAGAGGTTGTTCAGGAAGGGCGAAACAGAGTGCTGCCCATTGCGGAAGACACCGTGCGAAAAGCCAAATCAGCGATGGGATTATACGTGGAGGCAAATGAAAACCTACCCTTTTCACCGGGGTTATCATAGGGTTGCGTGAGCACCTACGTAGCGCCGCAAACGCCATCCGCTGAGCGCTCGCGAAAGTACAGATCGTGGGCGATTCTCATAGTCACAAACCTGCTGTCCTTGGTTTGCCTCGTCTTCGTGCTGCGCGGCGCCGATCTCGGACACATCTGGGGCGAAATGCGTCACATGCACTGGCGCTGGGTGCTGCTCGCCATCATGTCGGACGTGTGCGTCTATCTGCTGCATGGCTGGCGCTGGCAGCTTCTGCTGCAACCGATCCAACGAATCAAATTTGCGCACTGCGTGGAAGCAATCTACGTGGGTCTGTTCGCAAACGAAGTCCTGCCGGCGCGGGCCGGAGAATTGATCCGCTGCTTTCTCCTGTCGCGTTCGACGACTGTTCCGCTCTCCGTCACATTTGCATCCGCATTAATTGAGCGAATCTTCGACGGCGTGTGGCTGCTGGCCTGCTTCTTTTTCTGTCTGCAGATGGGCAAGCTGCCGGGCGTTCTTCTAAAGGGCGGATACATCCTTGGGGCCATTATTGTGTGCTGCGGAGCCCTGCTCGCTTATGGGATGTATGCCAAGAATCAGTCGTCATGCGTGTGTTTCGGACGGCCGCTGCCCCGTTGGTTCACCACGCTGATCGATGATCTGCATCTTATCGGGCACTCTCGGTATCTCTATCTGTCGTTCCTTGTAAGCGGCGCTTACATGCTCGCGCAGATCCTGCCCCTCTATTCGCTGGTTCGCGCCAGCAGCTTGGACGTGTCCTGGATGGCCTCGTTCACAATGATGGTGCTGCTACGGCTGACCAGTATTGTGCCGCAGGCCCCTGGGAATCTGGGGTCTTTCCAGTGGGTAGCAGCGCAGTCGCTCATCATGTTCGGCCTGGTGGCTCCGCACGCAAAGCGATTCTCGCTCATTCTGTGGGCCGTCATGACGTTGCCGCTCATCATAATCGGGTTTATCGCACTGGCAATCACCGGTCTAACCATGAGCCATCTGCATAGGCAGGCAACCGCGGCAGCCAAAGACAGGTCAAACTAGCAGTACCGATTTATCTCCACTGGCTGAGGTATATAGCTACAATACGGGCAGAGGTGCCGTTTGCTCACCGAGCCGTCGTCATCCCGCTGGTCAGGCAGCCGGGCGACACGCGTAAACTGCACAAAAAAGTCTGTCAAAATACGAAGGCGTCTTCGTGCGGGGGGCTGATCGATGGAAAGACATCGGGTGTTCGCTGGCGTTGGTTTTTGGTGTCTCCTGCTGGCCGGATCTGCTGCGATCTCACCTGGCCAGTCGTTCCTGACTGAGTTGAAGTCGGAGCACGATCCGGGGAAGCGATCGGAGTTGGCTCTTGATTATGCGGACGAAGCTCTAACGAATGCAAAAGCCCTGTACGCCAAGGGTGAAGTCCACCAGGGCGACGCTCTGCTGGACCAGATGACCGCCGCCCTGCAGGAGTGCGCCACCTCGCTTGGAACGGTGCACAAGGCGAAATACTACAAAAAGGCCGAAATGAAAGTTGCTAACATTCAGCGGCGGATGCAGGGGCTGCTTGAAGATCTCAGCCTGCAGGAGCGCGGGTGGGCCGAGTACACCAGTCGTAAGATCGAAGAGATCCACGACAAACTGCTGGACGGAGTGATGCGCAAATGAGGATGGCCGTCCTGCTTGCTGCAGCTATAAGTTTTGGGTCGCTGCTGGCGGCGGAAGACCGCGATTTTCTGACGCCCGACGAGGTTGATCAGATACGGGAAGCCCAGGAGCCTAACGCCAGGCTTGCCCTCTATGTCCACTTCGCAAAGGAGCGGATCGATCTGCTGCAGCAATACCTCGCGAAAGAGAAGCCCGGCCGCAGCTTGTTTATTCACAACACGCTCGAGGATTACAGTCATATCATCGAAGCGATTGACAGCGTATCGGACGACGCGCTGAAGCGGCATATGGCTCTCGACACGGGAATGATCGCCGTCCTTAACGCCGAGAAAGAGTTCCTGGCTGTGCTCAACAAGATTCAGTCCAGCGAGCCGCATGACCTGGCACGCTATAAGTTTGTTCTCGAACAGGCGGTCGATACCACATCCGATAGCCGGGATCTGGCGATGGCGGATTCGAAACAACGCGGAACCGCACTCACCGCCACCGAGGCTAAGGAAAAGCAGGAACGAGAAGCGATGATGCCTCGCAAGGAAGTTTCTGAGCGGAAAAAAGACGCTGACAAGCAGGACGAACCGAAAAAGAAGATTCCGTCCCTGTACAAACCGGGTGAGAAGAAGCCCGATACCCAGTGATCGTAGGCTGTCTTACTAACGATTTCCCTAGTTTATCGTAGAATGGTAGGAGAGCGAAACTTCGACCTTGGCTCATCACCACCATCACGCACATAGAACCGGCTGGGTTTTAGGAGCATCGCTCATTGCGACACTCGGCTTCACGGCTCTGGAGATTTTTGCCGGATTCCGCGCCGACAGCCTTGCATTGCTGTCCGATGCCGGCCATAACTTCACCGACGCTCTGGCGCTTCTGCTGGCTGCCATCGGTGTGTACCTTCAGTCAAAGCCGGCCGACCAGACCAAAACGTTCGGGTATCAACGCGCAGGGGTCATTGCGGCATTTCTGAATGCGGCAACCCTGCTTGTCGTCGCGCTGATCATATTCTGGGAGGCGATCGGAAGGCTGCTGCACCCGCAAGCCGTGAACGAAGGAGTGATGATCTGGGTGGCGGCCGGCGCATTGCTGCTGAACGGCGTCATCATGCTCGCTCTGCATAGCGGGCAGAAGGGCGATATCAATATTCGCGCGGCGTTCATCCATATGATGGGCGATGCCTTGGGTGCCGTTGCCATTATCCTGGGCGGCATCATGATCCGCTATACCGGCTGGACCTATGTC
>JAOAPP010000160.1 GCA_025462985.1 Bryobacterales bacterium
GCTGGACGCCAACAACGGACCGGTGAGCGCCCCGCCGGCAACCAATGACGGTGAGTTGGCCCGCGAACAGCCCCCGGCCACGAATCCGAAGCCGACGCAGCAGATGCCACCTGCCCCGGTAGACGTCCCGCCCCAACAACAAACCGCCCCGCAAACCCAGGCTACGCCCCCCACGGTTGAGCAGGGGAAACCACAAGCGCAACCGGAGAAGGCGGGACCGGCACTGCCCGCCGGAACGGGCCGATCCCCGCAAAGCGATAGTGTGGGCGGAGTGGAGTTACTGACGGAGCCGCCCGGAGCGACCGTAGTGGTGGACAACAACCCTTCCACAACTTGCAAAGCGCCTTGCGCCGTGACTCTGCACGCTGGGCGTCACACGCTCGCGACTCACATCGCGGGATACACAACGGCTCAACGCATCTTCAACGTTCCGGAGACTACGAGTGTGTTCGTCGCGTTGGCCAGGCCGACCGGGGCGCTGGTGGTGACCTCCAGCCCGAGTGCTGCGACGATCCTGGTCGACAACAAGGACTACGGGCTGACTCCCGCGACCTTGCATTTGCCTCCAGGGCAGCACCGCATCACTTTGATGAACGGGTCGCAACGCCACGACGACGTCGTCACTGTCGTGGCAGACGGGATTCAGGCGGCGGGCTACACGTTCCCGCGATGACCTGAATCCGAAGGCGTATGTCACCTGTTTCGTTCCCGATGATCGACGCTCCTGTTGTCAAACGCCGCGGAGACTCGCTCCGCTGGGTTGCCGTTTCGATTTTCGTGATTTCTTCAACGCTCAACTATCTCGACCGGGCTTTGATTGCGACGCTTGCGCCGTTGGTGATGGCTGAGATGCATTTTAATCAGATACAGTTCGGCTATCTGATCTCGGCGTTTTCGATTGCGTATGCAGCGAGTTCACTAGCGGCCGGCTGGTTCCTCGATCGCGTGGGCGTCACGACGGGAATCTCAGCCGCCGTGAGCTGGTGGTCGGCCGCGGCCGTGGCAACCGGCCTGGTCCGCGGCGTAAGCGGCCTGACGATCTGTCGGGCCGCGCTGGGCATCGGCGAATCCGCAGGAGTGCCAGCCGTGGGAAAACTCAACGGCATCTATTTGAAACCCGAAGAACGGGCACTCGGCGCGGCACTGAATCAGATTGGTTTGAGTGTCGGACTGGCGATCGCGCCCCTGTGCATCGGCCTCGCTATGGCCCGCGGCTGGCGAATGCCCTTCATCGTGACGGGACTGCTTGGGTTCCTATGGATTCCGCTCTGGTGGTTTGTCCAGCGCAGAATTGCGCCAGCTTATGAGGCCGGCCCAGAGGTTGTGCAACGCGGCGAAGCGCAGCAGCGATGGTCGTCACTGCTGCTGGACCGGAACCTGATCCTGCTGGTGATCGCCAATGTGCTCTGGATGGGCAGCTATTCGCTGTGGTCGAACTGGACAACGCTCTACCTGATGCGTGTCCATGGCCTGACATTGGGACAAACTGCCAGGTATACCTGGATCCCGCCGCTGGTTTCCAATCTGGGCGGGTTTTTCGGCGGTTGGCTTTCGCTTCGGTGGATGAGGCGGCGAATGGACGCCATAGCTGCGCGCAGGAAAGCCGTCTGGGTGAGCGCATTCGGCTCCTGTGTGTCGCTGCTTCTGATGTTTTCGCCGGGCGTTCAGTGGACGACGGTTCTCATTTCGCTCAGCTTCTTTTTTGCGCTGGCGGGAAGCGTCAATATCTATGCGCTGCCAATCGATATCTTCGGCCCGGCACGAGCAGGTTTAACTATTGCGGCGTTGACGTGCGCGTTTGGCCTTATGCAGACGGCGATATCGCCGCTGATTGGCTTTCTCTCCGATCACCGCCTTTACAGCCAAGTGGTTTGGATCGTTACGCTGCCTCTATTAGTGAGCGCCCTGGTGCTGAACCGGCTGCGAACGCCCTAATACGCGAGCAGGCGTTCTGCCTGCTCGATCAGATCCTGCACCTGTGGAAGGATTTCGTCTTCCAAGGTCGGGCTATATGCAACCCAAGTATCCTTCGCGGCTACGCGCGCCACGGGAGCGTCAAGATGGCTAAAAAGTTCGTCTGCAATGCGAGCAGCTATTTCAGCCCCATAGCCCCAGGAGAGCATATCTTCGTACGCGATGATGACACGACTGGTTTTTCGGACCGATGAGGCGATTGCTTCCCAGTCATACGGAGCCAAGCTCCTCAGATCGATGACTTCAATCGAGACTTCGGGATGGCGCGCCTCGATCTGCAGGGCGGCCAGCAGCGATTTCTGGACAAGTGCGCCGTAGGTGACGATGGTTAAACTCTGCCCCCGCTTTACGGTACTGGCCTTTCCGAAAGGAATCGTGAAATCAGCGCCCGGATGCGGCGACCGGTTGTATGGCTCGCGATAAAGCTTCTTGTGCTCCAGAAAAAGGACTGGATCGTCTGAGCGGATAGCCGTGCGCAGCAGTCCGCAGGCGTCCAAAGCATTGGATGGAAAGACGACGCGAAGGCCGGGGATATGTGTGAAGGTGACTTCGCCGCACTGGCTGTGATAAATGGAGCCGCCGGTGAGATAGCCGCCAATTGGCACTCGAATCACCATGGGGCAGGAAAATCCGTTGTTGGACCGCCAGCGAATATTGGCGAGTTCGTCTCTGATTTGCATCATGGCGGGCCAGATGTAATCGAAGAACTGGATTTCGGGTATCGGCTTCAGACCGCGGACTGCCAAGCCGATCGCGCGGCCAATGATGCCGGCTTCGGCGATGGGCGTGTTGAAACAGCGGGAGTTGCCGAACTCGCGCTGAAGTCCTGCGGTGGCTTTGAAAACACCCCCCTTGCCTTTCACTTCGGCGAGGTTGTGTTCTCGACTGCAGTCGGCGACATCTTCACCGAAAACGATCACGCCAGCATCGCGCCGCATTTCCTCTGCAACAGTCTGATTGATCGAATCGATCATGGTTCGAGGTTCACCCGTTAAGCGCGGCTGCGTCTCGAACTGCGAAGAGCAGGGATCGATCTCGTCCGAGTACAGATGGCGGAAAACCGAGTTTGTGGGCGGCGGCGGCTCGCGAAGAATGCGGGTCGTGAGTTCGGCAATTTCTCCGTCGATCTGGCGGGTGATGCTCTCGAGTGCGGACCGATCCGCTACCCCGTTGCTGGTGAGATAGTTCGAGAACAGTACCAGCGGGTCACGAGCGGCTTCCTCCTCGCGCTCCGCGCTCGATTTGTAGAGTCGTTCGTGGTCGGAAAGCGAATGCGAATAAGGCCGCGTGCAGCTCGCGTGGACGAAAGCGGGGCCATGGCCCTCACGGCAATACCTCATCGCCTCGGAGAGCGCCCGGTATGAATCGACGAAATCGGTTCCGTCGGCTTCAAGGCGAAGGAGGCCCGGAAAGCCTTCGAGGAGGCGAGAAATGTTTCCACCAGGAGTCTGACGCTCCACGGGAACAGAGATGGCAAAGCCGTTGTCCTCGATCATAACAAGCAACGGGAGCTTGTCGAGGCAGGCCATGTTCATGCATTCCCAGAACTCGCCCTCACTCGTGGCGCCTTCTCCGCCGCTGACAAGCGTGATCTCGTCGGAATCGGGATTCAGATAGCGCTTTGCGTGCGCGCATCCGGCAGCCTGGACGAATTGAGTCCCGGTCGGAGAAGAGCCCGTGAAAATGTGCAGAGGCGGTGAAGACCAATGTGACGGCATTTGACGGCCACCCGAGGCGGGATCGCGAGCCGCACCGACGGCTTGCAGCAACATATCTTCGGGCGCCACACCGAGCGCCAAGGCTAGAGCACGGTCCCGATAGTAAGGGAAAATCCAATCTTTCCCGGCCCGTAGCAGCATGCCCGCAGCCGTCTGGACCGCTTCGTGGCCAGCGGCGCTGACCTGGAAAAAGATCTTGCTTTGACGCTTAAGGAGGATCTCCCGATCGTCAAGGCAACGCGAAAGGTACATCACGCGGAAGGCACGGATGAGACTCTTGCCGTTCGGTTCGCTCAGGCTACCGGTTATGGAACTTCCAGCGTAGAGTGCAGGCTGTGTCGAGATAGTCACCAACCGTTTATTATCTCCCGTCCAACCCTGAGTGTGGAACAGACGAGGGAAGAGGGAGCGAACCGGCTGGAGATATAGAATCGAAAGCGGGAGTAAACATGGCTAGTCCGGGAGCAGGCCTCGAAGGCATCGTAGCGACATCATCCAACATCTGTTTCATTGACGGTGAACAGGGGATTCTCAGTTATTTCGGCTATAACATTCATACACTTGCAGAACATGCAACGTTCGAGGAAGTGATCTTTCTATTGTGGAACGGACACCTTCCGAGCACGGATGAGCTGGCCCGCCTCAAAGCGGAACTGGCCGCGGAACGGGAACTGCCGGAGGAAATTACGCGGTTTCTGGGGAGCGTGCCCAAAGGCAGCTCGGCTATGGACGTCCTGCGCACGGCGGTGTCAATGTTGAGCCTTTACGACCCGCTGGCGCGAGACAATTCACCCGCGGCAAACAAGAAGAAGGCGGTTAAGCTGATGACGCGAGTGGCTACCATCGTCACCACGTACAACAGCCTCCGTAACGGCAAGGCAGTTGTGAAGGGAGACCCCAAGCTCGGATACGCGGCAAACTTCCTTTATACGCTAACGGGCAACCAGCCCGATCAGGTGATGGAGCACGTTTTCGACGTGGCCTTGACGCTTCATGCAGACCATGAACTGAATGCGTCCACGTTCGCGGCGCGCGTGACTGCGGCAACGCTCTCCGATATCTACTCGGCTGTCACATCAGCCATCGGTGCGTTGAAAGGACCTCTGCACGGCGGCGCTAACGAAGCAGTGATCCAAACGCTGCTGGCGACGAAGTCAGCCGAAGAAGCAGCTCAAAAGGTCAGGGATGACCTGAACAATAAGGTCAAAGTATCGGGCTTTGGGCATCGAGTTTACCGGGTGCTTGATCCCAGAGCGATTCACCTCAAGAAGATGAGCGAAGAGCTTGGCAAGAGCACTGGATTTTCGGACCTCTACGAGAAATCATCGCGCGTCGAGCAGACTGTCCGAGAGATCAAAAATCTCAATGCTAACGTGGATTTCTACTCCGCCTCCACGTACTACTCGCTGGGGATCCCGATTGACCTCTTCACGCCGATCTTTGCCGTCAGCCGGATGTCTGGATGGACGGCGCACATCCTGGAGCAGTACAGCAACAACCGGTTGATTCGTCCGCGCGCGGAATACACCGGCGTGCCGGACGGGCGCGAATGGGTACCGGTTGAAAAGCGCACCGGGGGCCATCAGGCCGGCCAGGCCGCAGACTAGGTTCCTATAGCTACGGATGCACGATCTCACGTTTGTCAGAAATAACCTGACCCAGGTCAAAGAGCGACTGGCTGCTCGCGGGTTCACGCTGGACGTTCCGGCCTTTGAAAAATTGGATAAAGAGCGGCGTCAGCGTGTCACAGAGAGTGAGCAGATCAAGGCTGAGCGGAATAAAGAAACGGCGGAGATAGGAAGGCTGCGGAAGTCCGGAGAGGACACGACAGCTCGTCAGCAACGGGTCCGGGCTCTCGGAGAGCGTATTACCGAATTGGACCAGCAGGTTTCGAAGCTGGACTCACAGTTTCGCGACTTTCTGGCCAACATCCCCAATCTTCCTGACCCGAGCGTCCCGGTCGGCAAGGATGAACGCGAGAATGTCGAAGTAAGGCGCTGGGGCACGCCGCGGGAATTCGGATTCGAGCCGAAAGCACACTGGGATCTCGGTCCCGAACTGCGCATCCTGGATCTGGAACGTGCGGCTAAGGTGACGGGAGCGCGTTTCGCGGTGTACTGGGGGCTCGGTGCGAAGCTGGAGCGCGCGCTGGCCAACTTCATGCTCGACCTGCATACGAAAGAGCACGGGTACCAGGAGGTGTTGCCGCCTTTCCTGGTGAACTCAGCGAGTTTGTATGGAACGGGGCAACTGCCCAAGTTCGAGGCGGATCAGTTCAAGTGCCAGGGTCATGATCTCTGGCTAGCACCCACCGCGGAGGTGCCGGTTACGAACCTGTTTCGAGACGAGACACTCGATGGCGATACGCTGCCGATCTCGCTGTGCGCATATACACCTTGTTTTCGAAGCGAGGCCGGGTCGTACGGGCGCGATGTTCGCGGCATCATCCGCCAGCATCAGTTCCAAAAGGTCGAGATGGTGAAGTTCACCAGACCCGATCAAAGCGCGGACGAACACGACAAATTGACGCACCATGCGGAAGACGTGCTCGAGAGACTCGGATTACCATACCGGACGGTAGTGCTGTGCACGGGAGACACCGGATTCTCGTCGGCTAAGACCTACGACATCGAAGCGTGGCTTCCGGGACAGAACGCCTACAAAGAGATCTCCTCCTGTTCCAACTTTGACACGTTCCAGGCGCGGCGTGCGCAGATCCGTTACAAAGGCGGCAAGAGCAAGGCCGACTTCGTTCACACAATCAATGGAAGCGGGCTGGCGGTGGGCCGGACCTGGGTGGCAATTATCGAGAACTACCAGCAGGCAGATGGAAGCGTACTGGTGCCTGAGGTGCTGCGTCCTTATTTGAATGCGGAACGGATCGATGCGAGCGGCGGCCGCCTCCTTTAGGCTGGTCACAGGATTACGCGATTTTCGTCAAGCTTCGCAAGTGTTTGCTGCTAAGCGAGTTAGTTCCCCCTTCCGACAATTCGCGCCGCTTTCCTAAGATTGGCTGCGTTTGGCTGCATGCTCCACTGAAATCGCCTGTATCACCAGGGCGAATCTGACGCGAGGCATCATGAGTAAAATCCGCCAACTAGCATCCATACTTTTACTGTCAGCTACACTTCTCACGACGTACGCGCTTGCGCAGACGAACCTGACGCAGATACGCGACACCATTAACAATTCGGATGGCACGCCCTTCAACGGCACCCTGGTAATTACCTGGAACGGCTACTGGACCACCTTAAGCGGCACAATATCCCCGCTCAGCACCTCGGCCCGGATCTACAATGGCGCGCTTTCGGTACTCCTGGTGCCGACTACGACGGCTGCGGCCGGGTCCTACTATCAGGTCGTTTACTACAGCAAGAACGGCACTGTGATGTGGACGGAGACATGGCAGGTGCCGCCCAGTTCAAACTCGTTGAGTGTGGCGGCGGTTCGGGTCTCCACAACGACAGGGTCGGGCGGTTCAGGAGGTTCTGGCAGCACGGGAGGAACGGGCAACGGACCCTATGCCACACTGCCGATTTCAATCAGCCAGGTCACGAATCTAAGCAGCAGCCTCAGTCAGATCAACAGTGCGCTCACCAGCTTGACAAACACCGTAAACGGACTATCGGGAGTGACGCCTTCCACCATTTCTTTTGTGGACGGGGAAACACCGTCGGGAACGATCAACGGGAGCAACTCAGGGTTTGCTCTGAGCCAGACGCCGGTTCCAGTATCAAGTCTGGAACTGTATCGAAATGGTTTGGTACAAACCGCGGGCGTCGACTACACCCTGAATGGAAAAGCAATCACTTTCCTGACTGCGAATATTCCTCGGTCTGGCGATCTGCTCCAGGCCTACTATCGGAGCAGCACCGGAACATCCTCAGGAGGCGGCGGCACTACCTCGCCCAGCTTCACTGACGCCGAATTTCCGACGGGCACAATTGGCGGAGCGAACCTGATCTTCACGCTGGCTGTGGCGCCGAGCCCCGCTGGGAGCCTGAAGCTTTACAAGAACGGCATGCTTCTTCAGCAGCCCAACGACTACAGCCTAAGTGGAGTTACCGTGACGTTTGTAAGCGCGGCGGCACCACAGGCGGGCGACTTAATCACTGCTTACTACAGGCACTAAGTTGCGACCCAGGGGACAAGGTGAATAGCAAAGAAACCTGTGTCTCATGCCACAATCTCATATATGTGCGGCGCTGCCGGACGTATACAGATTAGGGGAAAAGAATGCAACTTGGAC
>JAOAPP010000169.1 GCA_025462985.1 Bryobacterales bacterium
AGTGACAGGCGGAAAAGCTCCCAACCGACCTCCTCGACGGTCGAAGCGCCAGTGGCAATCCCGCCTGCGTCGAGGTCAATCAGATCAGGCCAGCGGTTGGCGAGCGAGGTGCGTGACGAGACCTTGATGACGGGCACCAATGCCAACCCGTAAGGGCTCCCCTCACCGGTCGTAAAGATATGAAGATTCATGGAGGCCAATTGCTGTGTGCCGCAGATGAAGTCGCTTGCCGGGGTCGCGGCGAAAACCAAGCCGCGTGTGGATGCCTTCTCGCCGTGAGTGGCTACGGCGCGAATAGCGGTACTACCAGCCTTTACGATGGAGCCGAGCGCTTTCTCCAAGACGTTGGCGAGCCCGCCGCGCTTGTTTCCCGGACTGGGGTTTGCGCTCCGGTCAACACCACCGCGAGCGAGATATTCGTCGTACCACCGCATCTCATGGATGAGGTCCCGGCCCACATCGGGCGTGAGGGCTCGGGGTGTCAAGAGGTGGATCGCGTCGCGGACTTCCGTGACTTCAGAAAACAGCACAGTAGCCCCAGCTCGAACGAATAGGTCCGCGGCATAGCCGACGGCGGGATTGCACGTAATACCGGAGAAAGCATCACTTCCTCCGCACTGCACGCCGACGACCAATTCGGAAGCCGGACACACTTGACGCCTGCGTTCATTGAGGTGAGTCAGCCGCTTTTCGGCAGCCTCCATGATTGCCGAAACCGTTGCGGCAAAGCCAGTCTCTGATTGAAGGCGAACGATGTTATCGCTCTGAAGTAGCCGAAGGCTATCCGTTTGCGGAGAGTTCGTACCGAACAAACGATCAGGCTGCAGCTTTTCGCAGCCAAGGCTCACGACGAGGGGCCAAGCGCCGGCGTTCGCATGCAGGCTGATATTACGCAGCGTGCGGATGGGAATGGAAGCGCCGGGAGCGTCAATGGCAACGCCACAACCATACGTATGCGTGAGAGCAACAACGTCATCGACGTTCGGAAATCTTGGCAGGACTTCGGACTTGATTCGCTTGATGGCGTAATCAACAACAGGCGCAACGCACTGCACTGTGGTGCTGATTGCTAATACGTTGCGTGTGCCGACGCTCCCATCGGGGTTTGGGTAGCCGTCGAATGTGTAGCCTTCGAGCGGCGGCAACGGACCAGGAACTTCGGTTGCGAGTGCAAGGTCATCGAGGCGCGGCGGAGCGGGAAGGTCAATACACTCTTCTCGCGCGTGCGTGCCGGGCGGTAGTTCACGATTGGCTAAGCCGATCACTTGGCCGTAACGGACGACGGACTGCCCTGCGGCAATGGGGGCGGTAACGATCTTATGTGCCTGCGGGATGAATTCGCGCGCACGGATGGCGGCAAAATCTGCGCCCTTCGAGATGCCCTCGGGAGGAAGCGCAATGGCGACGTTGTCAGCGGGATGAATACGCAGGAACTGCTTTGTCATCGATGTGCCGGCTGAGGCAGGGGATGCACGTCACGATAAATCTCGATCAGATTTCGAAGGTCCGTCAAGTCTCCCGGTCTGCAGTCCATAAGCGGTGGACGGACGGGGCCGGCCGGTTTTCCCAGCATCTCCATAGCGGCTTTCATTGCAGCCACCTCGTAGCCTCGGGCCCGTTCCCGGAGAGCATACAACGGGTGAACGTAACGCTTCATCAATTCATTCATACGCACGAAATCGCGAGCGAGCCCGGCTTCGGCGAGGTCCAGGGAAAGCTGAGGCGCGATGTTTGAAATGCTGGAAGTGTACGCCTGAACGCCAATGGCGAAGTAACCGGGTGCGCAGTCGTCGCCTAAGCCGCCGAACCACGCGAGGCGGTCGCCGTTGTAGTTCATGATGCGTTGAAGGCGGCGTATATCGCCCTGACCATCCTTCCAGGCGACGAGACTCGGAATGGACTCACTTAAACGAGCCACCATTTCCGGTGTAAAGACTGCCCAGTCGCGGCTGTAAACTATCAGCGGCAGTGAGGTTGCGTCGGCGATGGCCCGGTAGTACGCAAACAGGCCGGCTTCTGGACTCGCAATGTAGTACGGAGGAAGAACGAGAATAGCTTGGGCGCCGGCACGCTCCGCCCGGCGCGCCATTTCCGCCCCTATAGCCGCATTGAAACCGGTGCCGGCCACAACCGGCATTCGGCCGTTGACAACGTCCACAGTCGTTTGGACTACAAGCTCCGCTTCGTCAGTCGTGAGCGAATAAAGTTCGCCCGTGCCCCCGGCCGCGACGATGCCGCAGAAAGGATGAGAGGCCATCTCATCAACGTTGCGCGCCAGGGCGCTTGTGTCTAACGAGAGGTCACGGTGAAACGGCGTTACGGGGAAGCCAAAGACACCGGTTAGCTGCGCGGTGAATTGTCGGTGTGACACAGCGATCAGTATATGGCGCGAGGAGTCTGGCCTGCCTACTCCTACCAGCGCGGCAGGATGCGCTTCCAGCCAGGGTCAACGTGCTTGCGCATTTCGGCCTCGTCGTCGCGCTTGCGAAACGCAATCTTCTCGTAGCGCTCCCGGCCCCGTGCTAGCTGATCGTAATCGAGTTCCACCCCCAGGCCGGGACGATCGGGAATTGGGACGCAGCCGTTCTCAAATTGGATGCGACCGCCAGCCACGATCTCATCACGCTCCGTCTGCCAGGGATAGTGTGTGTCGCACGCAAACGTCAGGTTCGGGGAGGCAGCGGCAACGTGCGCCATCGCCATCAGACTGACGCCCAGGTGGCTGTTCGAGTGCATGGAAAGGCCCATGCCGAGAACGGAACACAGATGTGAGAGCAATTGCACCTGGCGCAGGCCGCCCCAATAATGCGGATCCGACAAGACGATTTGAACTGCGTCAAGCTGCCGCGCGCGAGGCACGTCGGCCAGGCACGTGACCGCCACATTACTCGCCAAAGGAGTCTGGATGTCACAATCTAACAACCTGCGGCGCACCTCCGCCATGCCGTCCAGTCCTGGGCAAGGGTCCTCAAGATAGCCACCGCCCGAGAGTTCTTCGCGAAGCGATTCCGCCACATGCACCGAGGTGTCTGAAGACCAGGCACAATTCGGATCGATGCGAAGCGGCATCTCCGGGCCGAACTCAGATCGCAAGGTGCGGATGGATTCAATTTCGATCGCCGGTTCCAGCACGCCGCCCTTCACCTTGATCTCCCGGAACCCGTACTGACGAACCATCTGGCGACACTCGCGGACGACGGCATCGGGGGTCAGAACTTCGCCATACTCGTCCGGATAGTCGCTGTTGCCACCACCCCCAGCGTGTTTGTAAAAGAGGTAAGCGGAGAAGGGCACTCGATCACGCACGCGGCCGCCGAGGATGTCGCATACCGGCCGGCCGGCGGCCTTGCCGATGATATCGAGACACGCGATCTCTACCGCAGCAAACGTGCGAGTTGTCTGGTCGAGCGGATTCTCGCCCGGCACGAGCCAGGTTTGCGACCGGCCTCCCGGGACGCTGGTGTTGCCCTCGGTAAGTGCATCCGCATCCCGGCTCATGTCTCTCAGTAGGCCGGTCAGGAGGAACGGATCCATGCCCATCAGGCGATTCCGGATCGCTTCCAGTGCCGCTCGCGGCTCTTCGCCACCATAGGTCTCGCTCACGCCGCGAATGCCGTCATCCGTTTCGAGTTCGACGATGGTGCGGAGGGCCCAGGGGGCGTGGAGTCCATATGAACTGCGGAGCGGCGGGTCCGCTATCGCGATGGAGTGAAGCTTCAGCTCGGAAATCTTCATGCAGGTTCATCTAGGATAGTCGGTGAATCTTGACCGGAGAGAAACGACCCAATGAACCGTCGTGCGTTCGCCAGACTTGCCACAGTCCCAATCGCGGTGAGGGCGGCCCGCGCCAGAGAGATGGCGAGTGGTTTGCCCGAAACTTCAACTCGTCCCGGATCGATCAAGCTGGGCAACCAACATTGGTCAGACGACGCAAGCCTGAGAGTGCTCGCTGCCTTGGGAGTCAATCACATCTGCAGCGCGCTTCCGTCTGCGAAATTAGACGAGAACTGGAGCGTGGAAGGTTTGGTCAAACTGCGCGAACGAGTCGAGTCGTTCGGCATTCGCCTGGATGCTGTGCCGCTTCCTATGAGCTCTGTGTACATCACAAGGGTGGAGAATCCCGCCATTCTGCTAGGCAAGAGCCCGGAGCGCGACCATGAGATTGACAAGATCTGCAAAATGATCAGAAATTGCGGAGAGGCAGGCATTCCGATGGTGAAGTACAACCTGACGATCTTGGGCGTGGTGCGAAGTGAGCCAACGCCCGGGCGCGGCGGTGCGAAGTACAGCTCGTTTCGTTTTGCGTCCGCCAAGCAGGATCCGCCCTTGACCGAAGCCGGACCCGTGAGTGCCGACGAGATGTGGGAGCGCATCACGTATCTCCTGGAGCGCATTGTGCCTGTAGCTGAAGAGGCAAAGGTGCGCCTGGCCTGTCACCCGAATGATCCTGGAATGCCCGAGCAAGAGGGCTTTCGCGGGGTTCATTGCGTGTTGGGCAGTGTGGCAGGGTTGAAGCGGTTCATTGATATCCACCCCAGCCCCTATCACGGCATCAACTTTTGTCAAGGCACCGTCTGCGAGATGCTAAGCGATCCGAATCGTGAGATACACGAGGTTATTCGCTATTTCGGATCGCGCAAGAAAATCTTCAACGTTCACTTTCGCAATATCCGGGGCGGCTTCCTGGACTTCCAGGAGACTTTCCCGGATGCGGGCGATGTAGACATGCCCGCCGCGCTGAGGACATACAAAGAGATCGGGTATGACGGAATGCTGATGCCCGATCATGTGCCTGCGATAGAAGGCGATACCGGTGGACGCCAGGCTTTTGCCTTCGCGTTCGGCTACATTCGTGGTCTGCTCGATGCGGTGCCGGCTTGATCGCCAAACAGGCAATTCCCTCAGCAGTACGCGCTAAGTGGCCGGTAGTGATTCTGCTGTCACTGGGGATGGTCATCGCGTATGTGGACCGAGCGAATCTGTCCGCCTTGCTTGGGTTGAAGAGCTTCCAGGACTGGATGCGCCTGGATGACACCGGGCGCGGCCTCTTGAATTCGGTCTTCTTCTGGTCGTACGCACTGCTGCAAATTCCTGCGGGTTGGTTGGTTGACCGCTACGGTCCGAAGCGTCCTTACGCCTTTGGATTTGCGATCGGGAGCCTGGCATCAGCCGCATCGGGGATGGTGCAGGGAATGGGGCAACTCGTTGCGGCGCGACTGGTTTTGGGTATGGGCGAATCGGTCAGCACGGCGGCAAGCTTGCGGTGGATTCGGCTGAACTGCGCTGAAGAGGAGCGTGGATTGGCGACTGGAATTCTTTTCGCCGGCACCAAGGTCGGAGCGGCGGTCGGCGTGCCTATTACGGTCGCATTGGTGCTTCATTTCAACTGGCGGCTCATGTTTATTCTGTCCGGCGTGGGCGGTCTTGTGTGGCTTGTCGCTTGGCTGCTTACAGTGCAGGACAGCCCTGCCGGGGCACCTGCTGAGAGAAGTGATGGGAACAGGGTTGTGCCTCCGGAGCGAGTCCGGATCCTGGAGCTTCTGGCCACGCCTGCGGTGGCCGGCATTCTGCTGGGCACCTTCGCCTATAACTACTTCATTTACTTCTGCCTGACTTGGCTGCCTGCCTATTTCACCGAGGCGCGCCACCTCTCGCCTGAAGCGATGAGCCTTTATACGATGTTCAGCTTCGGCGGTATGGCTGCTGTTGGAATCGTTGCCGGTTGGATGGCGGACCGCTTTATCGCTCGGGGAGGCAACCCGGTGCGGGTGCGCCGCCTGTTTACGATGCTCGGGTTCGTGGTTGCTTCCACGGAATTGATCGGCATCTTGTCCCAGTCGAACGCTGTGGCCTTGTTCTTCGCGATCTTTTCGTTGACCGGCCTGGGTCTGGCGACAGCGAATTACTGGGCTCTGACACAAACGATCTTTCCGTCGGCAGCTGTTGGCCGCATGGTCGGGATCCAGAACTTCGCATCCAATCTGTCGGGCATCGTCGCACCGATCACTACGGGGTGGCTAAAACATAAGACGGGCGGCTATGGAGCGGCGGGATTTGTCGTTCTCGCGATGCTCGTTCTGGGATTGGTTTCTTACGGCTGGCTGGTTCGTGAGAATGCAGGAGAAAGGTTCAAAGCGGGAGGTTGAGGGCCGTCAGCTCTATGGATTGATTTTGCCCCTGGAGGTGGGGCGTTACTCAATGGGTAAGCCACTGGTTCGACCAGTGAGACTCGAAGAGGTTTGACG
>JAOAPP010000833.1 GCA_025462985.1 Bryobacterales bacterium
TCGATCTCGGCGCTACGCATGGCGTTGTCGCCTTGACCGACCTCGCTGGTTCGGTCAAGGCGCTCGAAACCGCGGACCTGGATATTGCGGATGGGCCGGATGCGGTTCTCGACTGGGTAATCGCCGCTGCGGATCGCCTTCTCGTGAAATCGGGTCGCCCCGGCTCACAGCTGGCTGGCGTCGGCATCGGCCTGCCGGGACCGGTCGAGCACTCAACCGGCCTGCCGGCCAATCCGCCGATCATGCCGGGATGGGACGGTTATGACGTTCCCGGGCGCATCCGACAGCGGTTCGATGTCCCGGTGCTAGTCGACAACGACGTAAACCTGTTGGCCCTCGGCGAGCACGCGACCGTGTGGCGCCACGCGGATGACCTTCTGTTCGTCAAGGTTGCCACCGGAATCGGGGCGGGAATCATCAGCGGAGGGAAGCTGCAGCGTGGTGCCCAGGGTTCCGCGGGCGATCTCGGTCACGTTAGGGTGCCGTTCTCGACGCGTACTCCCCAACACGGCGACGCGGATGCCGATCTCGAGGCGTTGGCGAGTGGTCCCGGGATTGCGCGGAGCCTCTCGGCGGCGGGTCTACCGATGAAGACGGGTCGCGATGTTTTCGAGGCTTCCCGGGCAGGGGATGTGCAAGTTGCCGACGCGATTCGCCAGGCGGGTCGCGATCTCGGTGAGGTCCTCGCGACCTGCGTCAACGTCCTGAACCCGTCGGTCATCGTGATTGGCGGCAGCGTCGCCCGCGCGGGGGAGCATCTCATCGCCGGCGTGCGAGAGGTCGTCTACTCGCAGTCCACCCCCTTGGCGACTCGTCACCTGACGATCACGGAGTCGCGTGCGGGCGAATCCGGTGGTGTGATCGGGGCAGCCACGATGCTCATCCAGCACCTTCTGGACCTGGCGGACTGACCGCTTATGCACTGAGCCTTTTGCGCTCAGTTTTGTGAGCTGAGTTGCCGCACCTGGAACTGCAGGCGGCCAAGCCCGCGGAGTAACAGCCGACTCGCGTAGAGCGTGACCTTAGGCGGCGATGGGTGTGTGCGGGTAGGTGCGGTAGGTCCGCCCCGTCGGTGTCGTCCAGGTGAGCACGCCGGATCCATCGGTTGCCTGGGTGACGGTCCAGGTGGTGTTGCCTTTGACGGTGTGGTGCGGGCGACAGAGGTGAGCAAGGTTGGCGTGCTCGGTTTCACCCTCGTATTGCCAATCGAGGGTGTGATCTATGTCGCTTCGCTGGGCCGCTATTCCGCAGCCCGGGAATCTGCAGGTGAGATCTCGAATCTGCAGGAACCGTCGCAAATCTTTGGGTACCTTGTAGCGTTTTCGCCCAACCGAGAGCACAACGCCGGTTTCTGGGTGGGTCAGGAGACGGATGAATCCTTTGGCTTCCGATGCCAGGATTCTGGCGGTGATGGGATCGATCGGAACCCAGCCATCAAGCGTTGCCGGCGTTTCGGACTCGCCCAGGAGGGTCAGCACGGGGACGGTGACCGCCACCTCTGCGGTAATGCCTCGGAACCAGCGGACGAAGTTTGTGTCGTCCCATTCATCCGGGATCACGCCGAACGCTTCGCCGTCAACTGTGGCGAGCAGGACGTGCGTGAGGATGTCGGCCCGGCGCTGGTCGAGCGTGCGGTCTTCCAGTGGGTCGTCCATCATGCGAGCAGCGGTCGTTGCCTTGTTGTAGATCGCGTGGGCGTGCACCGAGCCCAGACGGATGATGAGGTCGGACATCCCGTCGCGCACGTCGTCAATGCTCACGCCACGATCCTCGCGTGCGGCGAGGTGTCGCTCAACAATCGTCTCGGGATTGAGCTCTTCGCGTGCCTTGCGCAGCACTCGTGCGAATTTCGGCGGAGTCAGGCGATCGGGGCGACCCAGGACCTGGATTTCGAGACGCGCTTGCGAGTCGCTATCCAGGCCGGCCGTCTCGTCGACCATGATCGTCGCGTGGCGCCACGAAATGTCGCCATCCGCGAGCGCTTTCATGGTTGCGGGGAGCGTCTTGACCAGAGCTCCGGAGACACCGATGAGGTTTTCTGCAGCTCGCTCGGAAATTGCGAGCAGCGCGGCGACCTCGGCGCGGAATGAACGCTCGGCCAGGACAGCCGAGTCAAAACGCGCGCCGTCGCGAGAAGTGCCGTCCGCCAGCGATGCACCAGCACGACTCGGGGCCACCTGCTCAACGTGGGCACGATGAGCCAAATCCAGCGCAATCGCCTTCGCCGCCGCGAGCTTGTTCAGCTCGCGATCTATACCAGCGACGACATCGAGCATGTCGCCGTCACGCGCCGGAAGCGCGTCCGCGGGCTCGAATCTGGGGCCGGTTGCCATTTATTAATCGCACCAAGTGCCGCCGACATTTCGGGAAGTTATCCACACTAATTTGGCTCAAGATTGGGAAAAGTTTAAAACTTTTTTCAAACTTTCTCATCCGATCCAGGTACAGCCCGTCAGGTCAGTCAACGCTCCCTTGGGTGTTGCAATAACTCGATGCGGATCTCCCGTGCCGGCCTTGTCGTTTGCGATGCACGCGGCGACGGACGCGACACCAACAGTGGATGCCTCGAGCTCGAACTGCCATTTCATATCGACCCCGCGGTACTCGGTGACATAGCAGCGGTTGTCTGATCCGTCGTTGACCGCGGAGTCGTCTATTGAGTACGAGGGCACGACGCTCGTT
>JAOAPP010000221.1 GCA_025462985.1 Bryobacterales bacterium
GCCGACCAAGGCCGGGCTGGGGGTAGCGGCGAACGTGGGGCTGAATTTGAATGCGGCGAACTCGGCGCTGGTGCAGTATGGGGCGGTGCAGGGGTCGTATAACTGGGACTGCTGCGGCTTCAGCGTCGAGGTTCGCAAGTATGCGCTGGGGTCGGTGCGGAATGAGACGGTGGAGCGGTTCAACTTCACCCTGTCGAATATCGGGACTGCGGGGAATCTGCGCCGTGCGGCGAGCTTGTTTTGAGATTTGGACCTGGTTCGCCGGTGCGGTGGTGCCCACCGGTTGGAGCTATGGTTGGGCCGTGGAACCCGTGGAAATGGCCGCTCGCGTGCGATAATCGAGGTATTGTGCCTACCGTTGTGAAGCCGTTCCGAACCCTTATCTTTGCCCTCACGCTCGCTGCTCCTGGATTCGTTCTGGGGTGCCACGCACAGAATCAGACGGCGGCCGGGGAGAAGCTGTCGCCGGACCTCGCGCGACGGGTCGAGGTGTTGATTCGTTCGAAGTCGTCGATTCCGCCCGATTACGACATACAGATCGGCCCGCGCACCAGGAGCGACGTTCCGGGATTTGACACCATCACCGTGACCTTTTCGACGAAGGAAAAGGCGAGCAAGCCGGTGACGTTTCTGCTTTCGACCGACGGAAAGACGCTGGCGCAGTTCAACAAATACGACATCAGCAAAGATCCGAAGCTGCTGGTGAGCGGCGAGGGACGTCCGGCGCGGGGTGGACCGGCGAACGCTCCGGTTTTGATCGTCGGCTTCGACGACCTGGAATGCCCGTACTGCGCGAAGATGCATCAGCAACTTTTTCCGGCCTTGATGGAGCGGTATAAGGACAAAGTCCATATCGTCTACCGCGACTTTCCGCTCGACCAGCATCCCTGGGCGATGCGCGCTGCGATCGATACCAACTGCGTTGGCGCACTGAGTCCGGCCGGCTACTGGAACCTGGTGGACCATATCCATGCTCACGCCAGTGAGATGGGCGGTGACGAGAAGAGCCTGGCCAAGGCGAACGATACGCTCGATTCGCTTACGCGGGATGAAGGCAAGCGGCAGAAGCTGAACATCGACGCGCTGAACGCGTGCATCGCCAAACAGGACGATACTGCAGTCAAGGCTTCGATGAAGCTGGGTGAGTCCCTCGGAGTGGACTCGACGCCGGCGTTCTTTATCAACGGAGAAAAGATAGAAGGGGCTCTGCCTCTGGAGTACCTCTATCGTATGATCGATAACGCGTTGATAGCCTCGGGCCAGACGCCGCCACCGCCGCCGCCAGCCGCACCCGCAAAGACACCGCCTCAGACATCGCCTGCGAGCAAGCCGGGCAACTAGCAAACGAATGCAGGAGATACAGGAAGTGCCGACCTTGTCGATCGAAACCAATCGTTCTTTCCCTGTGCGCCTCTCTCGTCAGGTTTCTTTTCCTGTAGCGCTGATCCTGGCTGCGGGCCTGCTGCCGGTTGTGGGCTGCAATCGCGGCCATAGCGCCGATGTGGTCGCGACCGTGAACGGTCATGCGATTATGCGGAAGGATCTGGATAGGGGTTATCAGACCCAGCTCGGCGACTCCCCTCAGCAGCAACAGCTTTCGCCGGAGCAGGCCGATTCCCTGCGGTTGAATGTGCTTCGCGCGTTGATCGACCAGGAGATTGTGGAGCAGCGAGCCGCCAAGATGAATCTGACGGCGTCGAATGAAGAGGTGGATGCGAAGTTCGCCGAAATGAAGGCTCCTTTCACCGAGGAGCAATTCCAGGAGCGGCTGAAGGCGAGCAACCAGACTGTTGATGATTTGAAGCACGCGCTGCGGCAAAACCTGACTATCAACAAGCTGCTGAATAAAGAGATCAACTCGAAGATCACGGTAACCGACGCCGACGTGGCGAACTATTACAACCAGAACAAGGCCGGGTTCAACCTGAGAGAGACGCAATATCATCTGGCGGAGATCCAGGTGACCGATATGCCGTCACAGCAGCCGGGCAACCTGCAAAACAGCAAGGCGACGAACGATGTGGACGCAAAGAGGAAGATTCAGGCGCTGAAGAACAGGCTGGACAGCGGAGAGGACTTCGGCACGCTGGCGATGAATTTTTCCGAGCAGCCGGAGAGGGCTCCAAATGGCGGCGATATGGGATTCGTCGGCGAGTCGCAGCTGCACGCCGACCCGGCGATCTTCGCCGCGGTCTCCAAGCTGAAGGCCGGCGAGGTGACCGAGATTCTTCCACTGCTGGATGGGCAGAGTAAGAAGCCGGTGGGCTACGCCATCTACAAGCTGCTCTCTCGCGATCCTCCCGGACAGCGCGATCTCAACGATCCGCGAGTACAGCAGGCGATCCGGCAGCAGTTGCGCGAGGGCCGGTCTCAGTTGTTGAAGGCCGCTTACCTGGAGATGGTGCACGATCAGGCGAAGGTGGAGAACTTCTTCGCCGAACAGATATTCAAAAACGACGCTCACTGACAAATAAACTCAAGCAGTCGGGAGAGACTATGACGCAGTCGCGGGTGCGTTTCGCGATTCTTGGTTTTGGACACCACGCGGTTCGCCGCCTGCTGCCTGCTTTTTCAACGTGCAACGAGGCGACGCTGACCGGGATGTGGCGGCGGGACCAGGCTGCGGCGGCGCAAGATTGCGCGGAGTACAAGATCCCCCATTGCTTCCCTACGCGGGAGGCGCTGTGTTCTTCGCCTCACGTCGACGTCGTTCTCATTACGTCGCCCGACGCGATGCATTGGGACGACACGCTTCTGGCGCTGCGGTATGGCAAGGCCGTGCTGTGCGAGAAGCCGGTGGCGATGAACGCCGCCGAGGCGGAGGAGATGCAGGCGGCGGCGCGGGCGGCTGGACTGCTCTACGGCGTGGCGCAAAACTTTCGCTTCAACAGAAGCCTGGAGTGGATGCGACAGCAGATTGCCGCCGGGCGCATCGGTGAGCCGCAGCTTGCTCAGGCTCAGTTCAGCTACCCGGCCACGCAGTCGCCGAGGAGGTGGATCATGGATCCTGCTTTGGCATGCGGCGGACCCCTCGCCGACGTTGGCGTGCATTGCATCGATGCGCTGC
>JAOAPP010000226.1 GCA_025462985.1 Bryobacterales bacterium
ACGCTCCGGATGGCATCTCGAGTTGAAACAGTTCTACGCGCGATTGCCGAACCCCTAATTGCCCTGCTTGCCCAATTCGAAGACCTACAGCGAGATCTCTGGACAAAGCCGCGTCTAGTAACTTCAACGGAATACTGCCTGACTTTGGATCGCGTTCCCGCTCATCTCATTTCGGGCGTCTTAAGCAACGCTGAACAGCGTGACGAATGGGACGTTCTTTACGGCGTTACCCTGTCAGAAGTAGTCACGCCGAAAACACACGCCGGGCTATTCGTCGACACTCGACACTTCGACAGAGAGTTCTTCGCACAAATAGAGTCTTCACTTCAGGATGGCGAGCGCGGTCTGGACGGCTTAGTGATCGTTTCCGAGAATACGAGCGCGCTACGCACTTACATGCGGCGCCTAGTGGGCCGCGTGGATGCGGTCTACATAGATCCCCCTTTTAATACGGGTAGCGGAAGCTCATTTCGTTATAAAAATGGATACCGGCACTCATCCTGGTGCAGCCTGATGCAAGACGCACTGGCCCTCGGTGGCCAGCTATTGACAAATGAAGGCGTCATTGCTATTGCCATTGATGACGCCGAGCTGGCTCGCTTACAAATGCTTGCCGATCGCGCGTTCGGTGAGCAGCGGCGTCTGGGCACACAAATATTCGTAACGAAGCACGGAGGGCGGAGCCGCGACCGCTTCCTGGCAACTAGTCATGAGTACGCACTTTATTATTCCAGCGCAGGCGGAGGTGCCGACATTTCGTTTGCGCCCCTCAGCGACGAGCAGCGAGCCGCATACAAGTACGTCGATTCCGACGGGAACCGCTACAAGTGGCGCGACTTCATGCGCACTGGCGGGTATTCGCTGCCACACGAACGGCCTCACTCGCACTATCAGATTTTTTGGCATCCAGTGTTGAATGCAGTCGTTGTATTCGCCGACCCTGATCGGAAGACTGTTACCAAGCCCAAGGCGCAGCGAGAGTTAAGGACGTTTCTCTCGCATGCCGGCGCGTCGACACGACGAGATCTTGGAGACAGCGAAGCGTATATTTTTCTACCGGACGGGGCCGAACTTCCCAACCTTAGCGAGTTCATTGCGATTACGCCGGCAGACTCCGCCGGCGCTGAACGCGTTTGGCGAAAGACGCGGATCCCACTAATGATCCATATTGCTAAGGGTGAAATCCAATTTTCCGCCGCCAATGGTCGGTATAAAGTCGAAATAAAAGACCCTGAAAAGCGCGGGACTCGTCCGAACAGCGTTGCTGATGGAAAAATGTTCAACGCTACGGCCTACGGAACCAAGCTATTACAAGACATGTTCGGCGAGTCACGCGTTTTCTCTTACCCAAAGGCTCTCGGAACCGTTAAGCGTGCTCTCGAACAAATGGTGGGCGACGACGAAGAAGCTACGGTGTGTGATTACTTTGCGGGTTCGGGTACGACCGGCCATGCGATTGTAGACATGAACAGGGAGGGCGGGAATCGTCGATACATTTTGGTTGAGATGGCCGAATACGTTGACGAAGTCACGATCCCCAGGTTGAAAAAGGCGGCATTTGCGAGCTCATGGACCAAGGGGAGGCCCGACGAGCGGGATTCACTTTCACACACTATGAAGGTCGTGAGGCTCGAATCGTATGAGGACGCTCTGGAAAACGTCGAGGTCAGGCCGACCCCCGAGCGAGAAGCCTTACTCGAGTTGTTTCCGGATTTTCGACGCGCATTCATACCTGCGCGGTTGTTGCGCGACGATGTCGAGGCGAGCAGCGCGTTCTTACCGGGAGCAGCCTTAAAGGGCAGGCTCGAAGTAAGAGTCTTGGATCACAAGGGGAACCGTCGGGTAGTATGCATAGATCTGAGCGAGACGCTATCGATTTGGTTGGGAATCGATGTAGAGTATCGTTCGAGAGGTGATGGCATCGAGGTAAGTATTGGACAGCTTGACGATGTACGGACGGCCCTGGTCGTGCGTGATGTGGAACGGACGGACTCAGCTGCGGTGGCGCGCACTCTCAAGTCCGTCCTAGCCGCCGGCGCGGTTACACGCATTATTGTCAACGGTGACGTGTCGGCAGAAGTCCTGCGCAAAGCAGGCATAGAAGCAGACGTGCAATCGGTAGAGGAAATCATCCTTGCCGAAGCCTAAGCGGGCCGTCCCGAAACGAGCTCTCACCAATCTACCGTTATTCCGCTGGTTCCTCGCTGAAGTCGGGTTTGCTAATTGGGCCGAGGTACGGACGGTTTTGGCAGATCCAGTATATGAGGTCCGCGCGGACGACGGATCCAGCCAATATTGCCAGCTGCTGACTGCGCGCGCATCGGCTCATGCATTGACGCAGGAAACCTTGAGCCGCTACGACGCAGCCATCCTTCGTGATTGGGACACAGTCGTGAGGAGGCGCGAGGCGCGCTGGGGCCACCCGCGTTTGAAGTTCTTTCAATATTTATGCCTCCTCGCGGTGGAACACTATTTTACGACCTTGCGCGATAACCCGCAGATTTTACAAGAAGCCTTGAGCGTTCGCGGGGCCGGCGCGTATAGCGCGTCCGCGGATCTCACAAAGCTCGCTGTGTCTGTCGCAACCGGAGCCGGAAAGACGCTCCTCATGCACGTCAATTTCAAACAATGGATGCGCCTTGTAGGACGAAACTCCGTCGACGGGTCGATTCTAATTACTCCGTCAGAGATGCTCTCTCGTCATCACCTGAATGAATTCCGCCTTTCCGGCATCGCCGCGTGCTTGTTTGACGCCGACACGGTGACGCTTTTTGATGCCGATACGCAGATCAAGATTATCGACATTAACAAGTTGCGCGAAACGCAGGGCAAGAAAACTGTTGCCGTTGAGTCGTTCGGTACACGTAACCTTGTGATGATTGACGAAGCTCATCGCGGCTCGCGCAGCGAAGATCGCGTCTGGAAAGAGTATCGCGATCGCTTATCTCGTGATGGTTATGCCTTTGAATATTCTGCAACGTTTCGCCAGGCTGTAGCCGCGTCGGGCGACCCGGTGCTCGCCGAGGAATACGAAAGAGCTATTGTTTTCGACTATGCGTATCGCGACTTTTACCTGGACGGATTTGGAAAAGACTTTCGTGTCCGAAACGCCGAATTTACTGATGATGCCGAAGAGGCCTCGCTCTATTTCGTAGCTGCGCTCCTGGTATTTTGTCAACAACGGATTGTATTTCGGAATGAGGGCGTCGCCGCGAAAGCGTCCGCGATAGCAGCACCGCTTTTGCTCGCGGTTGGCACGACTGTACAAAAGGCCGATTCCGACATCATCAACGTCCTTGTCCGCCTCCGCGAATTCATTGAAGAACGGGCACGGTCCATACGCCGGATCCAGCGTCTACTTAGCGATCAATCCGCATTAGTCTCGACGGACGGGCAGCCAGTAGTGTTTTCGGACCTTGAGGTACTCCGCGAATGCTTCCCTTCGGCAGAGAGCCTCTACGACGCCCTACGCCACGAAATATTCAATGCTGGCCAGGGCGGTGCGGTGCGGTTGACGCGAGTCATGGGCGTGCCCAGCGAGATTAGAGTCTCCATCGACGCAGCAGAGCCATTCGGGCTTGTAAACGTTGGCGATGCCTCCTCGCTTTTCACGCATCTGACCAGGGGTCTTGGCTTCGCTGGCGACGAGTGGCCTGGCTCTCCGTCCGACGCACTGTTCGACGGAGTCTCAAAAGAGACTTCGAGCATCACAGTGCTTATCGGGGCGAGAAAGTTTCTTGAGGGCTGGGATAGCAATCGCCCATCGTCAATGCTGCTCTTAAATGTCGGA
>JAOAPP010000232.1 GCA_025462985.1 Bryobacterales bacterium
TCGGAGCGAACAGAATTACACTCCGAAGAGCGTCTCCACGTTCCCAAGCTGAACACCGGCTAACGCGATTAAGCGCAGCGAGCGAGCCCGGATGTATCTCCGACACGACTGTGAGTGGGCAGGCAACCCGGAAAGCTTGGCTGTCGGCGCGTACAATATTGAACCGCGGGCGCTATGGCCCTGCGCCTGGGTCGAACATCGGCCGCACCTCCGACTCGCCGTCGAATCCGGGCCAGTACTGTCGATGCAACTCCATAAACTCAGTTGCAATTCGCACGGCTTCCGCCTTCGAGTCAGTCTTCAAGATCGCCCAGCCACCAATAACTTCCTTGGCCTCGGTAAAGGGTCCGTCCGTCACGGTGATCTTGCCGTTGGCGAGGCGCACGCGAACGCCGTCCTTGCTCGGCAACAGACCGCCGGTATCAACAAGGCTCCCGTCCTTAAGGGACTTCTCTACGAACTTGCCCATCGCCTCCATAAGCGCAGCCGGCGGCCCGGATTCGCGATGGGACTCGGAATGGCGAATGAAGGTCAGGTATTTCATAGCTCCTCCTCAAGGTTTCTAGTTATACGACGAACGAGGCCGAGTCGGATCGACACGCCAGTACTTCCGCCGGCCAGTCATTAGCGACCTCGCGGAAATTGACCTGTGCGCGCCCGCAATTGATTGGCAACTTCGGCCCAAAGGTATAATCGGGCATCCTCGGGCGGGTAAACTGAGCAGGCCAACTTTATTGGTAGAATGCAGCGGTCAGCATCAAAGAGTAGCCCGTATGACAGATCGCCGCCGATTTCCAGCAGTGCTCGCAGCAATCTCCGCCTTAGCAGTGTCACTGGCTGCCGTGACTGCCGATGCGGCGTCGGGCGCGCCGGTCGCGCAATTTCAACCGTTCAAGATCGGTAGCTATAGCGCGGTGGCGCTCAAAGACGGAGGGATTGAGGTGCCGGTCGACGGCAAGAGTTTCGTCGTCGGCCAGCCGAACGAGGCGGTCGGCGCGGTGCTCAAGGTGGGTGGGGCTCCCGCTGACCATTTTGAGTTCAGCATTCAGCCGCTGCTCGTACACGCCGGTGTTCACGTGCTGTTGTTTGATACCGGTGCCGGCGGGTTTTTCGGCGACATTGCCGGCAAGTTACCAGATTCCATGATGGCGGCGGGTGAGAAGCCGGCCAGCGTGACCGATATCTTTATCTCGCATGCCCACGGCGATCACATCGGCGGACTGGTCGCGTCTACCGGTGCGCTTGCTTTCCCCAATGCGACGATTCACATGTCCGCGCCGGAATTGAAATTCTTGAGTGGCCTTAAGGAGGATGAGGCGAAGAACTTCGGCATCCAGCAGGTCTCTGCGTTGGTGAGGGCGATCAAGCCGCAGGTAGTGCCCTTCGAGCCGGGCGCGGATCTCCTGCCCGGTATCGTCAAGGCGGTTGAGCTCAAGGGGCACACGCCGGGCCATTCCGGCTACCGCATTGGATCGGGCACCGATAGTGTGCTTGTCTTCGGTGACGCGATGCACAGCTACCTGGTGTCCGTCCGCAAGCCTTCCTGGCAAGTTGCCTTCGATGGCGACAGGGAGCTTGGAGCGACGACACGGGTCGCGCTGGTCAAAAGCTCCGCCGCGAGCGGTCAGCGCCTCTATTCCGAACACTTCCCCTTCCCGGGCATCGGCAAGATCGTGAAGGGCAAGGACGGCGCCAGCTGGCAGCCGGAGTCGCTGCACTAAGTCCCTCCTTCGGGGCATGGTTTCAGGACCACAACATGTCTTGGCCGCGATTAGTCGCTCACAATCTTTCAGCTGGCGGCATTCGCGGTGAAAACTGGCATTCAGGAGAGATCGCATTTGGCTGAGGCGGGCTCTACGGGCGACTTCATTGCCCGGCGCCTTGCGGCGTTAGCTGCGTGTAGAGAGCGTCGCATGTTGACCGACCCCCTCGCGGGACTTTACTGCCGACGACAGGCGCGTCGCGACCCAAGCCGCGCCCCGTGACCGGTCGCTTCCGAGCGGCGGCGCTGCAAACCTGTGCGGAACAACGATCCGTCGCGCCGTCGTGGCGAATTCGAGTAGCGCAAGCCACGTAAGTAGCTAAACTAAAGGCAGTTACTCGTTTCTGTGAGGGGCCGAAGTGATTACCAGCGGAAATTTTCTAATATTTCTTTCAGCGGCATTTTTGCTCGCGATTGCGCCTGGTCCCGGTATGTTATACGTGCTGGCACGGAGTCTTAAAGGCGGAAAGAAGGTCGGCATGGCATCGGCATTCGGGACTGCTTTAGGCGGCATGGGCCATGTGATCGCGGCCGCGTTCGGTCTATCAGCCATTTTGGCGCAGTCTGCCTATGCTTTTCTGTTCGTCAAATATGTTGGCGCGGCCTACCTGGTCTATCTCGGTATCCGCACGCTGCTCTCTGGTGACGCCGCCATGTTGAATACGGTGGACGAGAGCAAAGGGCAGAGTCCATTCTGGCAAGGCGTTCTGACTGAGGTGCTGAATCCCAAAACGGCTTTGTTCTTCCTAGCCTTCATTCCACAGTTCGTGAATCATGCAGCGCCTCTGTTGCCGCAATTCATCTTGCTCGGCGCGATCTCCGTCGCGTTAAATACCAGTGCTGATTTGGTGGTCGTCTTGGCGGCGGCGCCGCTAGCGCAACGTCTTGAAACATCAATTCTCTGGCGGAGGCGGCAGCGACAGGCTTCGGGTGCTGCTTTGGTCGGTTTGGGCAGTTACGTAGCCGTAAGCTAAGAATTCCGAGAGATTTCCGGCACCTGCTTCGACGTGCGTCCGTTCTGTCTACCGTGCCGCGAATGGCAGCTAAGCGGCTACCAAACAGCACAGTTTTGATTGCGCGCGTCGCGCAGGAATTATTCCCCGCGATTGATTGCCGGCTTGGTCGTCATGCCTGCAGCGCTGCGAAGGACTCGATCGATCGCAGCGTTCCCGTAGTGATCTTTGATGCGACCATCGCGGATAAAGTCGGCCATCATTTGGAAATAGCCGGGCGCAAATCGAGTAGAAACACGATCGCCGTTTGCGTCGATTTCATACTCTGTCATTCCGTGCTCAGCCCCAGGGTAGACCGCCAACGTGTAAGGTTTGCCTCGCGCGATCAGCGATTTGATGCGTTTCGCGGTCTCGGCACTGGGAGCGTCAAGATCGTCGCTCCCGAGCACCCAGAGCTGCTGTGTGGTAGAGGCTTCTAACGTGGGCATGGGCTCGTAACGAAACGGCGTCCGGGCTTCGACGAAATTGAGGTCCTTGGTCATAGCATCGACGATTTGCGCTTGATCGAGTGGCAGTATGAAGAACAAGAAATCGCCATGAACATCCTTGTACCAGGGTTCGGAGCGATATCTCTCGCGCAGCGCATTGAACTGATCGTAGCCTTCATGTCCGCCGGTCTCGAACAAGCGCTCACCGGCACGCGCCAACTCCAGCGCTTTCGTCGTATCCTCGGCGGAGTGATGGTGAAAATACATGTTGAGCGCGACACTCTCTTGATCCTCTTCGAGTATGGTGACCGCCAATCCGAAACTCACGATTGCAAAGTCTACCGGTGCGAGGTTCGCCGCCAATGGCACGACCCATCCTCCTTGACTGCCTCCTTGGTAGCCGATACGTCTCAAGCGCGCGCCGGCGAGCTGTTTGGCAGTTTGCATTGCGGCGATGGCGTCTCTGGCAAGAACCTCAAAATCCTGAGTGTAGCTGCCACCCGATGCCCCGGTGCCTCGCTTGTCATACACAAACGCTCC
>JAOAPP010000256.1 GCA_025462985.1 Bryobacterales bacterium
AGATTATTCATGAGGTTGGACAAGATCGCGACGCCGAAGCCGGAGGCAAGAGCCGCTTGGACCGGCGCCCACTGCTTCATCTCCTGCAGCCCATATACGGAAGCATTCAGCGCGCCGGCTCCGTTTAAGCCCTCTACGAGTACGAACAGACCTGCGACGAGCGGAATGACGTTCCAGGAAATCTCGCGGCCGATATCGATCGGCGCGCGACCATCCCGCAGTGCCACCGCAAGTGCCGCCACGAGCCCCACTGCCAGAGCGGGCGCGCCCAAGTCAACATTGAGCGCCGAAGCTGTCAGCAAAGCAATCGCAAGTAACGCAATTCCGCCGACCGTAAGCTTGCCTGTCGCGGAGAGCGCCTTCTGCTGAACCTGGGCGTGCACTGGTCCGCGCAGTAACTGCGATGACAGCCAACGCATGACCAGAAAGGTGACAAGTATCGAAATCACGGAGGGCAGTCCGAAGGTCAAAAGCCATTTGCCAAGCGCCGGCATGCCCCCGCTGTAAACAACCAGATTGGCCGGATTCGAAATCGGGAGCAGAAAGCTCGCTGCATTGGCAATGAAAGCGCAGACCAGCAGGTAAGGCAGGGGCTCGGCTCCTGCTGTCTTCACAGCCGCCATCACCGCCGGTGTCAGGACCACTGCCGTTGCGTCGTTCGAAAGCAGCATTGTAACCGCCGTGCCGACCGCATAGATCAAAAAGAACAGTCTCGATGCCGAACCACGCGACGCATGAACCGCATGAGCGGCAACCCAGTCGAAGACTCCTTCACGGCGCGCTAGTTCGGACATAATCATCATTCCAGTGAGAAACAAGTAGACATCCAGGCCTTTGTGAACGGCCGCGAACGCTGCACGAGGCGAGATGAGGCGCAATGCAATCAGAAGGAGCGCTCCGGCCGCTGCCCACCATGCTTCCGGAAGCCCTTTCGGCCGGATCAGTACCAGGGCAATCGAAAGGAGCGAGATCAGCCAGATGGCCGCCGTGTGCCAGGGCACACCGAATACGGTTTGCATGGTTTTTGGAACGAGGTCAGACAGTGACCTCCGTAAATGAGACGCCCCGGCCTTCGGACAGTTGCACGATGGTACGATTCCTTTGCTGATCCACTATGTCTTCTAAGGGCAAGGTAAAAGTCGGAATCATCGGCTCGCAATTTGAAGCCGACATTCACGCGGTCTCTTTTCAGATGATGCCAGAGGAGGCGGAGGTTGTAGCAATCGCTTCCCCCACTCCCGGAAACGCCGAGAAACTGGCCGCGAAATACTCCATCCCTCGTGTTTTTCTCGATTATCGGGAAATGCTGAAGGAACCCGATATTGAAATGGTCACTATCACGGCGCCGAACTACCTTCACGCCCAGATGACCATCGATATCGCCAATGCCGGTAAACACGTCGTCTGCGAAAAACCGCTCTGCATGACTCTCGCGGAAGCCGACGAGATGATTGACGTTTGCAAACGGAAGGGCGTCCTGCTGGCGTACGCGGAAGAACTGTTCTTCACGCCGAAGTATGTCAAAGCCAAGGAAATGGCCGACCAGGGCGCTTTCGGCAAAGTATATCTTGTTAAACAAAGCGAAAAACACTTCGGACCTCACAGTGGCTGGTTCTGGGATGTGGATCGTGCCGGCGGCGGGGCGCTTATGGACCTCGGCTGCCACGGAATCGCATTCTGTTACTGGTTTCTGGGACGCCCGGCCATCAAGTCCATCTACGCGCAGCTTGCCACGCATGTTCACGGCGACAAAACCAAGGCGGACGATGACGCCATCTGCATTATTGAGTTTGAAAATGGCGCGGTCGGAATGATCGAGGATAGCTGGTGCCGCCGCGGCGGTATGACGGACCGCACGGAAGTGTACGGCGACGCCGGCGTAACCTACGCTGATCTTCACATGGGGAACGCTCTTCCCACTTACAGCGAGCGCGGCTATGGCTACGCCGTGGAAAAGGCGCCCTCCACGTCCGGCTGGAGTTATCCCGTTTTTGAAGAGCACTGGAACTATGGCATCCCTCAGGAGATGAGGCATTTTGCGCGCTGCGTTCGCGGCAAGGAAACTCTGGATGCCACTGGCGAAGACGGCCGGGTCGTGATGCAGGCGTTGTACGCGGCCTACGCGTCGGCGGGTCTTTCACAGAAGGTTCAATTTCCCTACGTGCCGACCGGAAAGAAGCCCATTGACGAGTGGCTGACCAGAAAAGCCAAGTGAGCACTCCGCTTTTCGAGAACATTCTCGCTCAACCCGACGCACTGCAATCGGTGCTCGACGCGCACTTGTCGGAGGGATTCTCGTCGCTCACGCGGTCAGCCGCCGTTCTAAGGAACAGTCGAAAGATCATCCTGACCGGGATGGGTGCTTCCCTGTTCGCCTGCGGACCGCTACGATACCTTCTCGCGAAAAACGGTGCGTCGATTTCCCTGGTCGAGAGCGCCGAACTGCTGCACTTCCTTCCGGCAATCTTCGATGCCGAGACGTCCGTCGTTCTGGTCTCACGGTCGGGCGAGAGTATCGAAGTCATCAAACTGCTCGACATCCTCGAAGGCTGCGGAAGCCAGACGGTCGGCGTTGCCAATGTTGCAGACAGCACACTTCTGTCTCGCACAACGGAGAGCATTCTGCTCCGAAGTCCTGCCGATCAGCTGGTTGCGGTCCAAACGTATATCGCGACGGCGGTGTCGCTTCTTCTGCTGGGCGCAGCCTATCTCGGCGAACTGGAAAGCGCGGCTCCTGAGTTGCGGTCCGCAATTGACCTCCTCCGAACCTATATTCCGGAGTGCGTGGAAGCGAGCCAGCATTGGAAAGATTTCATTGGGTGGAACTCCCCGGTGTATGTGCTTGGTCGAGGCCCGTCGCTGGCATCCGTTGAAGAAGGCGTGCTCTTGATGCACGAGACCGCAAAGTCTCCGGCCGTCGGTATGTCGATCGCGCAGTTCAGGCATGGCCCGGTCGAAGCGGCGGACGAGAAGATGCGGGCCGTGCTCATCGGCACACAGAGCGGAACCGCAAGCTACGACCGGCAGCTAGCGGCCGATCTCATGCAGATGGGAGCTGACGTTCGCTGGATCGGCCCGCTGGACGACAATTCGGGAATCAAAGCACTGGCGCCTTGGCCTGCAAAGGCTGCAGCACTCTTTCAGAGCATCTTTGAAGTCACTCCGCTGCAGTTGCTCGCGTATCGCACCGCCGAAGCGCGCGGCATTACTCCCGGTGATTTTCGTTGGGCTCCCACCATCACCAGTTCAGAATCCGGTTTTCCGGGTCTCAAACAATCAGCGATAACGTAATTGCGATGGCCAATCAGTCTCCAGATCGCCGCCAGGTTCTCACACTTCTCTCCAAGGTTGCAGCCGTGAGCCAGTTCTCCGGATTCAGCCGCTGGATCTATGCGGCGGAACACACCCACGAAGATCACGTCCAGCCTCGGCCAGCGCACTACAAGCTGCAATTCTTTACGCCGGACGAGTACAAGACGGTGGATCAGGTGACGGAGTTGATTATTCCGAAGGACGACTCGCCAGGAGCTCGCGATGCCGGCGTCGGCGAGTTCATTGACTTCATAGTGGCCCACGACAAAGACCTGCAGTACCGCTTTCGCACTGGCGTTACATGGCTCAACGCCTTCGCCATTGAGAATCACGGGCGCGACTTCCCCGCCCTCTCTCCCGACCAGCAAGAGACGCTTCTCGCCCGGCTGGCCTTTCAGTCCAAACAGTCGCCGACGGAAGTGCAAGGACAGCAATTCTTCAAACTCATTCGTGAATACACCGTAATGGGCTATTACACGAGCCGTGTCGGTCTCGAACAGCTCGAATATCCGGGTTTGAAGTTCTACTCCGCGTCTCCGGAATGTCCGCATAAGGACGATCCCGAACACCGTCGCCTCAACGCGAGGAACAGCTAAGATGCCAAAACAGGTTTACGACGTCATCGTGATCGGAACCGGAGCCGGAGGGGGCATGGCTATCCACAGCCTGTGTCAGGCGGGCGCAAAGGTTTGTGCTTTGAATGCCAGTCGCCGGCTTGATCCAAAGAAGGATTTTCGCAACCACAAGCAGCCGTACGATATGGAGTACCGCGGCTTCAATGATCCGAAGAAGCGCATGCGCGCGATCGGCTACATGGATAACGAGTACTCCGACGGCATCTGGGAGCACGAAATCGCGTTCACAACTGCTCCCGGCACTGAGTGGACCTGGCGTCGGTGTTTCGCCGTCGGTGGGAAAACGAACTTCTGGGGCCGCTCTTCCGCCCGTTTTAGCGAGATCGATTTCGCGGCGGCTACACGTGACGGATTCGACGTCGACTGGCCGGTGACGTACGCGGAAGTCGACCCGTACTACACGCGCGTGGAGCGTATGATCGGTGTCGCCAGCACCGTGCAGAACCGCCCGAGTAATCCAGACGGCGACTATCTGCCCCCGATGAACTTCCGG
>JAOAPP010000486.1 GCA_025462985.1 Bryobacterales bacterium
TTGTTTTTGCGGCAGCCTGGCTGCACGACTTAGGTGTCTTCGTGGGGCATCGTCCGGACGACCCGGAGAAACTAGCACGCTGGGACAACGTGGCCTACGCTTGCGAGAAGACGCCGGAGGTGCTGGCGCGATTCGGATTTCCCAAGGAAAAGGTTCCGGCTGTGATCGATGCGATTCGAACCCACCAGCCGCGCGCCGAGCCTAGCACGCTGGAGGCCACACTGCTGCGCGATGCCGATATTCTTGAACAGCTCGGGGCGGTTGGGGTCTTGCGCGCAGTGTGTAAGATCGGGCGCGATACCCGGTATTCGACGTTTTCAGACGTACTTCCAGTGTTGCGCGCTGCACTAGAGGCGCTGCCCCCGCAGTTGAGGCTGGAACCGGCGCGCGAATTGGCGAAGAGCCGAACCGCCGTGCTGCGGCACTTTCTGGAGTCTGCTGAACAAGAAGCGGCGGGCAGCATAGCTGAATCTTAGTAGCCCATCGCGTACATCCGCGCCAGGACACGCTTGACATACCAATCCGGTTGGCCTAGCCTTCGCCGGAGCGGTGCGGGCAGGAGCGCTGCGAGTTCAGCGCCCCGCATCCGGCTGATTGCAGCGGCCGGGCAGCGGAAGTAATATTCCGTAGCGGCCTCCGCCCCGTAGACTCCTGGCCCCCACTCGACCACATTCAGATACAACTCCAGGATTCGCTCCTTCCCGAGGAGGGCCTCCGCCAAGGGCACAATGGAAGCTTCGACTGCCTTCCGCAAGACCGATCGTCCGGTGCTCAAGAAGAGATTTCGGACGAGCTGCTGGGTGATGGTTGAGGCTCCTCGCGGCTGGCCGCCCCGCAGATCCTGCCCGAGGCTCGATTCGATCTCGCTCCAGTCGAAGCCGTGGTGAGTGAAGAATCGCGTGTCCTCCGCGGCTATGACTGCGTGCGCCAAATTCGGCGAAATGTGGCCAAGCGGGACAAAGACATAACGCTCGCGATAAGGCTCGGCGTGCAGTTTCGCTTCGAAGGCCCGTTCGGCCTGTACCGCCGTGGTCGGGGGATCTATCCATCGAAGCATCACGAGGCAAAAGGCGAGGGCTGCGTACGTGGCCGCGACGCAAATAGTGCAAGTCCAGACAGCACGTCGAATCCAGGATGAACTGGCATGCGCTTGCGTTCTTTTGGCGATTGGACTTCCAACGGCTCGACGGCGCGGCCTGGACGCCTGCTTTGTTTTGGCTGGCAGAGACTATTTTGCTCCCGAAGCAACTACACCTTCGCAGCCGCGACACATAGCTGCGTTACACTTGGGTTCTTCAGCGTAGCAGCAGCCCGGATGCTCTTCGACACGCCCGTTTTCTTCATCTTTCTGACCATTGTGGTGGCCGGCTACTGGCTCTTGAAATGGCGGAGTCAGAACGTCCTGCTGCTCCTTGCCAGCTATATCTTCTATGGCTGGTGGGATTGGCGCTTTCTGGGCCTGATCCTGATCTCGACGGTGGTCGATTTTTACTGCGCTAAGAATATTGCTGTATCGAATAACTCCGTCAGGCGCAAATCCCTGCTGACGCTGTCGATCGCGCTCAACCTCGCTTTTCTCGGATTTTTTAAATATTTTAACTTCTTCATCGAGTCGTTCTCGACGACGTTGTCGGCACTGGGCTTGCCGGTGAGTGTCACCTTGCTTCGGATCCTGTTGCCGCCCGGCATCTCGTTTTACACTTTTCAGGCACTCGCCTATATTGTCGATGTCTATTTCCGGCGGCTGGAGCCTGCCGAATCACTGCTCGACTACGCTCTGTTCATCAACTTTTTTCCCCACTTGATCGCCGGGCCGATTCAGCGCCCGTCACACCTGCTGCCGCAAGTGCAGTCGCCCCGGAGCTTTGATGCACAAAAGTTCAGTGACGGCATTCTGCTGATCCTGACCGGGCTGTTTCGAAAATGTGTAATTGCCGACAACTGCGCCTTGATCGCAAACGCGGCGTTCAATGGCAAGATGGGTGAGCCCACGCTCCCCATTGTGGTGCTGGGAACCTACGCGTTCGCCTGGCAGATCTATGGAGACTTCAGCGGATATAGCGACATTGCCCGGGGAGCGGCGCAGCTCATGGGCTTTCACTTCATGGTGAACTTTCGCCAGCCGTACCTGGCGTTCAGCCTGCAAGACTTCTGGCGGCGCTGGCACATCAGCCTGAGTACCTGGTTGCGCGACTACCTTTATATTCCGCTGGGCGGCAGCAGGGGTGGGGAGAAACGAACCTATCGTAATCTGATGGTCACGATGCTGCTTGGCGGGCTCTGGCACGGGGCGAACTGGACGTTTGTGGTGTGGGGCGCGATCCATGGAGCAGGGCAGAGCGTGGAACGATTTCTGCGCGGCCGGGTCGGTTCGGGTCAAGAGCCCACGGCGCAGCCAGGCCCTCTGCGTTTGTGGGCTAAACGGATCTTCATATTTCATCTGGTGTGTCTGACCTGGATCTTCTTTCGGGCTCAGTCGGTCAATGAAGCCATCCACTTCCTGGGCGGCCTCGGCGTTCCTGAATGGAGGCCCGAGTTTTTGACTGCCTGTAAATTCCTTGCCCTCTTCTCCGTTCCTCTTTTTCTGATGGACCTCTGCCTGGAGGTGCGAGACGAAGAGTTTCTGTTCCAGAAGATGACGCCCGCCCGGCAGTGGGCGTATGCCTCCGCCCTTGTGCTGATTGTCGCCCTCTTCTCAGCAAACGAAGCCAATGCCTTTATCTACTTCCAGTTTTGAGGGCGTCGAGCGGGCCTCACGGCTCCGGCGAGGGAGCATTGCCGTCCTGTTGCTGGTGATTGCGATTTTCCTGGTTGCTTTCGAGGCGGCGACTCGCCTCGTTATCGAGCATAAAAGCAAAGTCCAGCGCGAGGTCAACGTCGAATATGCCGAAGCGATAGCGATCCAAAGGCATAGGCCTCCGGCCCCCCGGCAATTGCTGGTGGTGGGAAACTCGCTGGTCGGCCACGGCATTGACATGGATGAGCTTCGCAGGGATCTGCCGACCGATTGGAAGGCGCATGAGTTCTGGATCTACAACACCAACTATGATGACTGGTATTTCGGTCTGCGACGGTTATTTGCAGACGGTAGCCGGCCCGACGTGGTCGCGGTTGTCTTCGCAGCCATCCACTGGAACGCGACCGGCATTCGAGGCGATTACTCCTCGCAGTATCTTTTCAGCACCGCCGATATCCCCCAAGTGCAATCCCAACTCGATCTTGACAGAACCACCACGGCGAGCCTGCTGTTCTCGCGTTTCAGCAAAGCGTACGCGATCCGCGGCGAAGTGCTGAAGGTGTTACTCAATCAATTGCTGCCTGATCTGTCGCGCATGTACGGGCTGTTTAAGCCGGGGCCAACTCGCCACATTTCGGACCGTCAGTTCGTGGACGTAGCGACGCGTCGCATGTTGGCGTACAAAGAACTGGCGAGCCGATACGGTACGTCACTCGTTGTGGTTGTTCCTCCTCTCCCGCCGCCTCGCGAGGAGCATCATGCGGCACTTCGCGAAGCCGCTGAAAGAGCCGGAGTGCATATTGCCATCCCCCTCTCTGGAGAGGACATTCCCTCCTCCGACTTCTCGGATGACGTACACCTGACTCCTCAGGGCGCAACACTTTTCACCTCCGCTTTGGCTCAAGTTCTAGGGGCGGAGATGAATGTGTCGGTTCCTAAGATAGATGCGAGCCGGAATCCGGTGATGCCGGCCCGCAGTGCGAATTACCGGAAGTCCACGACTGAGTAGATTCCGGAGGGCGGCGTAATGCTGGCCGCGGTCGGATTGCAGAAATGGATACGAAGCGTGTTGGTTCCGCTGACCCGTCCATCCACCGAGATGTTTCCGAGATCGGCGGGAGGAGTAATCTGCCCGAGATAGTCCCCCGTTTGTAATCCGACAATCGTCACATTCTGGTCAGAGCAGGTTTGCGGGGCGACCGCCGTCGGCGTCAGGGCCGGGCTTTTATAATAGTTGATCCCTTTGACCTGCGAGCCGGTTCCCAGCGTCAGCGAGGCTCCGTTTGCTCCACTCAGGTTGCCGGTGTTGTCCATGGTCCATCGGGTGTAGCCGCCCAAGTTGAAGGCCAGCGATGGCGCATCGGATTGAATGGTCGGAGTGCCGGTGGTTGGGTTCCCGAACTCGACGGTGGTGCCGTTCGATTGCACGCGAACCATTCCGGCGTCGCCATTGACCTCCAACTTCCCTGCGCAAGTCGCATTGGCTGCGGTTTTGCCAATGAGAATGCATCCGGTCGTGTTTGTTGATGGCGCACCTCCGGAGGCATTCAATCCGTTGTCCGTGAATGACGTCGTCAGCACGGGTTGCGAATTGATCTTTCCTGTATTCTTGCCGCCGGCAGTTCGATACACGTCGTAATAGCCCACGAACCCAGCCGGCGCGCTCCAGGAGAGGGTGTTGAAATCCGTGGAGGACAATCCGGTTGTTCCATCGACGCCGACCGTTGTTCCGCCCGCGGCGGAGGCGGCTGTGTGCGATCCATCCCATTGGTTGGCCACGATCACGTAGGAGTAAGTTCCCGTGGGTGTACCGTTTACGACAGTGGGAGCGATGCTCGGAGCGGC
>JAOAPP010000286.1 GCA_025462985.1 Bryobacterales bacterium
AGTATTGACACGGGTTAATCTTCCCGTTAGCCTGTGGTTGCACTTTTGAATACCTCTCATGGGAATAATACTTTCCTATGAGGAACAATTTGAGTGAGAACCTTTATTAGAAAAGCAAAATGAACCAGTCGTACTTCATCCTGGAGTTCGCACACTCGATCAACGGGCATCTTAAGCGCATCCATATCACCCGGCGTACGCTGAAGTACTGTGTGGCCGGCGTCGGCTTGCTGGCTGTCTTTATCACAGCCTTGCTGTCCGGCTGCCTCTGGATGAGCTGGCGCGTCGCCAACTACAACAAGCTTGTGAGCGATTTTGATAATCTGCGCCACCGCTATCAGGACCTCCAACTCGCATCCAAGCAGCGCCGCGAGCAGATGGCATCCCTCGAGCACTTGGCGAGCGAAGTCTCCTCCGCTTACGGCTTGAACAAGTCCGTTCCCACCATCGAAAGCAGGCCGCTCGATTCTGACAATTCCTCCGAACCAAGCGCGAAGGAATCGATCGAGGAGTTCAATTTCCTGAAGTCGGCGAGCTACACCGGCATTTTCCACCGCTATGCGCACCAATGGCAGATTCACGCGCAGCCGAGCGCCTGGCCTCTAATCGGAAGCCTTCGCAGCTCATTTGGTGAACGAAGCGATCCGTTTTCCGGGGAAGGCGCGTTTCACACCGGAATCGACCTTTCGGCCGTGACCGGCACCTCCGTGCGTGCCACGGCGGACGGCGTCGTTGCGCACGCGGGCTGGAGCGGCAGGTACGGGAAGCTGGTCGTAATCGACCACGGCAATGGAGTCCAGACCTACTATGCGCACCTTTCGGAGTTCCTGGTTGTGCCCGGTGAAGATGTTCGTCTCGGCGAAGTGATTGCGCTTTCCGGCGGAACGGGACGCGTCACATCGCCGCATCTGCATTACGAGGTGCGGATTGCCGGCACGCCCGTGAACCCCTACCGCTATCTGACAAAGACGCAGATAGCGCAGGGAACCAAGCCGCCCCACAATGATCTTGGCTTCTGAGGCAACACGACGGATGCGGCTGGCGTCTCCCAGAGTGTGGTAGACGGGTTCACGCGACGGGCTTTCCTTGCAGGGTTGGCCAGTACCGGGTTGGTCTGCGGGCAGCGCACGAGAAAGCCGCGCGAAATTCCTCGCGTCGGCGAATTCGTTCGTTACGTTGATCCTGTCACCGAAAATGCCCTTGTTCGGTTGACCGCTCTCTCCAGTGCGAACCGGCTTCCGGCTCCACAGAACGCCTTTGTCTCGGCCAGAAGCCGATTCCTGGTTTTCTCATCGGACCGGACGGGCGTTCCCGCTCCGCATCTCGTGGATCTGCGCAGCGGCGCCATTCGCCAACTGGCGGAATCGGCGGCCCTGAATTCGCAGTCATTGTCCCTTGACCGGGCCGAACGCTCGCTCTTCTTTCTCGACGGCGACAAGCTTCAGCAGGTCCAAATTGTCAATGGTCGGGCCACGACCCTCGCCGAAGGAGTGAGCGCCTTCGCCGGAAGATCGGAGGCCGAAATGCTGGTTGTACGCGGCGGCCGGTTACAGCGCGCGGCCGATGGGCAGACGCTTGCCTCTGATCTGGCATCAGGGCCATGCCTGGTCAGCCCGGACGGCGCGCTCTGTCTGTTCAACAAAACGTCAGGCGCCGAATCGGAGCTCTGGTGCTTACCTCTGCGGACTCCAGGGAACGCCAGGCGCTTAGCGGCAGGCCCGATCCGATTTCCCTACTGGTCGCCCGATAGCCAGTCCGTGCTGTTTCTCCGCGATGTGGCCGGCAGCGGCGTCACCCTTTCGGAGATTCACCGGGTATCGAAAGAAGGAACTGCGGAAGAACGAGTGACCGGAACCAGCCAGTTCGCGGCCTTCGCACCCAACAGCGACGCCTCCGTCTTCGTGGGTGCAAGCCGCAGCAAAGCACAGCCGACAGTCGATTTGCTGCTGGGGGCCTCCAAGCGAGAGTTGACCCTCTGTGAGCACCACGCGACAAACGCCGACACAGTGACGCCGGTCTTTGCTCCCGATAGCCGCCGCGTTTACTTTCAAAGCGACCGGGAAGGGAAGCCCGCGCTGTATTCCATCAACGTCGAACTCCTGGTTGAGCCAACGTTGTCCTGAAACGCTACAATCCTTAAACATTTCCTGAGAAACCTGGCCTATTTTCCGCTCGTCTTTTCAGGACCTCGGTTGCTTTTCAGGAGGTCGAAGTGTGTTCAGGATCAAGCCGTCGGCGTGCATGCCGGACGTTGGCGGTATCCCTGTGTACCGGTATCGTCGCCAGCCCGTTCGCAGCCTGGTGTCACCCCGGGTGGTCTGACGATGACAAGAAGAATGCAAAAGCGGAATCGAATTCCGGCAATGACGACCCGGTTTACGATCCGGGCGGCGATGTGAAGCCTCCAAAGCTCGTGCATTATGTGGAGCCCGCCTTCTCATCCTCTTCGAAGGAGGCTTTTGTGGAGGGCACGGTCAAAATCTCGACCGTCATTGCCACCGATGGCAAGCCGACCGAGGCCCGTGTTGTGAAAGGCCTGAATACGGATGAGGATCGGACTGCTACCGAAGCGGTTATGCAATGGCGATTCACGCCGGGAACGAAAAGCGGAAAGCCGGTGAAGGTGCGGGTGAATGTCGAGGTCGACTTTCACTTGCTCTGACGTTCGCAGCTAGAGCATGTCGTCAATCAGGATCGGCAGACTGCGGATCCCTCCTGCCGGTCGCATGATGTACCGTGTTGGCAATCGCCGCATTCACGCCGATGATGCCAAGCTCCCCGAGTTTCATCAACTCGGAGGGATCCGTATCTTCATGCAGCAGGATCGCTTCTATCTCGCCAACATCCGCTTCCGTCGGAACCAGGTAAGCGGCCAGATTGTCATTGACATAACGCGCCGTCCGCACCCGGATCTCTCGCGTCAGCGCACGCACTCGCACTTATGTAAACTGCGCGCCATAAGCCCATGTCGGCGTGCGGGTGGGGCTCGAAAGCATCAGCTTTCCGTCTCGAATCTTCGATAACCCTTCCTCCTCCCGTCCCTCGGTACTGGAAGAAGACTTGTGGTGGTAGACGACCCGCCGGACAGCCCGGCCGGGGGCAGCGACGTATCGCCCAGGCGAACGATAGAATTGTTAGGGCAATTTACGGCGGCTTGGGAAGGATTGATTGCGCGCTTGACAACCAGCGTCGATCTATACGACGGGTCTTACTCGCAGTACTCTAACTGCGTTTACGAAGAGATCCGAGCCGAGACTTACGGCCTCGACCTGGGCCAGACGGGTTGGATGACGTCGGAAGAGTTGAGCGAATTCTCCAAACTTCTCCAACTAAACTCAAACTCGAACTTGCTCGAAGTTGGCTGTGGGGCTGGCGGGTGCGCCATCTTTCTCGCGCAATCTTCTGGCTCGACCGTTACGGGAATCGACATAAACGAAAACGGAATCCGGAACGCTAGCGCGCTGGCGGAGTCGTCCGGCTTGGCCGCCCGCATTCAGTTCAAACAAATCGACGCCGGGGAGCGCCTGCCATTCGTGGATGAATCCTTCGACGCCGTATTCTCGAATGACGCGATGTGCCACATAGAGCATCGTCTCGACGTGCTCAAAGAATGGCGGAGAGTGCTGAAGCCGGATGGACGAATAATTTTCACCGATGCCATGGTGATCACCGGCATCATCTCGAATGAAGAGATCGCGACTCGTAGTTCGATCGGGCGTTATCTCTTTCTCCCCCCAGGCGAGAACGAGCGGCTCATCGCATCGTCCGGTCTGCACTTACTCACCGCCGGCGACGTCACGGCCAGCGTAGAGAATATCTCAGAACGCTGGAAAGACGCCCGCGCAAAGAGGCGCGACAAACTGATCCAGCTCGAAGGCGAGCCGAACTTTCTTGGACTTCAGCGGTTTCTTGACTGCGTTCACACGGTCTCTCAGCAGCGGCGCCTATCACGCTTTTCGTATCTCGCCTCACGCGAGCGCCTGAGTGAACCGATAAACTCGACTTCTGGCCCGCATCGAAAATAATCACAGCAGGCGTTTGCAGATTAAGAATTGGAGGAGGGAAGAAGGAAACATCTTGAAGAGAGGATGACGGGAATGTATTCTATTGTTTCCAGACAGAGAATAAACCCGAGCCCCTATGCAAATTGCTCCACGCGAACGAGTTCTGCACTACGCCCGAGTTTCTGCCAGACACGCCCAGCTAAACGCCGTTTTGCGTGCTGCAGCTGCAGTGGTACCAATTCTGGCTAACCATTCGTCCGGCTGATACACTCATGTCCATTTTCCTTTGGAGAGAAATATTCTCACCGACCAGATCACTTTTTTGACGAGTAAAGAGCAGTTTCGACAGAACCCGCTCAAAACCGTTTCGCGGCTGGTTGCCTGGAAGGCTCACTGCGTTTTAGCAAAGAGCGCCAGGGTCCAACTCGAAGGAACATCTCTTCAGATGGAACTCCCTCCGGATTGGAATGGACATCCCAAGCTTATTTATTCGTTCGGATGGAGATTTGATCCCGAGTTACCGTTCATTGTGGAACGTCTACCAAAAGGATCAGTGGCCTTAGATATCGGTGCGAATCTCGGCACTTGGTCGCTCGTGTTGTCGAAGTCCGTTGGCGACACAGGAAAGATCGTATCGTTTGAACCGACGCTTCGTTCTTGCCAAGTATTACAAAACAGTGGCCATGCAAACGTGTGGGCAATTCATCCAAACGGTGTAAACTTCCTAAGTTCCTGAACAGGTCTCCGGCATTCAGCTCGCGGCTGAAATCGAGAACTCCCTCACCCTCCACCTCCGTTGCCAAACCGCCAAGGACCGGGCCTTTTCAAAATGTCTG
>JAOAPP010000288.1 GCA_025462985.1 Bryobacterales bacterium
CGATCGTCAAGCTTCCGGAATCGCCGAGAAAGATGGACGCGGGAGCGAGGTTATATCTCAGAAAGCCGAGCAGCGCGCCGCAGAGGAGCATCGAGGCGATGGTCAGTTCCACATGGTGTAGTAGGAGGCCGGCGGCCGCCATCGTTGCCGCCATTAGCACGCCCACCCCCGAAGCCAAGCCGTCTAACCCATCGATCAGATTGAAAGCATTCGTACAGGCCACCAGCCAGGCGATACTCAACACAATTGCCAATGGTTCGGAATAGGGAGGACCCCACGAAAAACGCAGCCCGCTGAGACATACAAGCGTAGCGGCCCCAGTTTGAAGAATCAGCTTTTGTCCCGCCCGCAGTCCCTTCAGGTCATCAAGAAGGCCAACGGCGAAGACCAGGATCGCTGGCACAAGAAGCGCCAGGATCGACGATTGAAAAATAAAGCCAAGCTCGGGACTGCCGCGGAACTGAGGACTGCTCCGAAGGCGGTACTCGGCGATTGCCAATGCCACGGAATACGCCAGCATGATACCGATCCCGCCGAGGCGTGGTACGGCGTGAACGTGTGCTTTCCGGCCGCCGTCCGGACGGTCGGTACAATCCAGGCGCGCAAAAACATTCCGTAGCCAGGGTGTGATCCAGAAACAAAGGACACAGGCTGTCAAACCAAGGCTTATTGCTAATTGCATTCAGACGTTAGTGAACTGTAAGCTGCAGCGCGGTAGCACATGCATCGGCATCTGCAATCGTTGTCAGGGAAGAAATTGCTGCAGTGAATACTCGGCATGCTCTAGTTCCCTGGCCTCGGCGCGATTAGCCAAAAACCATGTCACCCAGGTCGGAATCGACAGTAGCAACAGTCGAAAGATGACGGCCTCCAGTGTCTGCATGACTAAGTAGATTGAAAGTGCGGCCAGAACCGTGTACTGCCCTGCCCACGGGCCTCCAAGCTGAACTGATCGCTTCCAGGCCGATCCATATCCAAAGCCAATCAACAGGAGCGCCGGCACCACCAGCCAGGAAATCTCAACCCAGACATCGGCCACCAGTCCGGGCGCTGAACCGGGTGCGCCCTCCCAGGCCAGAGCTTCGCGTATATTTGTGCCCGTGCCAGCGTTTTGCAGAATTTCGGCCAGACCAAAATCCTCATATTTAGTTGGCCATATCGAACTCGGAATCGGTCGAACTAAAATTTGCGCCAAGTAGCGTCTGCCCCAGAAATAATTGCCCGTGTAATGGCTACCAATCATGGAGCCGGAGCCATAGATGTACTCATTGCCGGTCTCTTCGGATTGCAGGAACGAGCCGACATCGGTCCGCAGATTGAATTGCGACCCGATGTACAATTCTTTCCGGTTTGCCACAAGGAAGAGAATGCCGTAGCCTAGAACCGCCCCCGCTAACCCCACCATGAGAACCGGCGGCCGGTACTGTCTGTTAAGGCACCAGCCCACTCCGAGGAAAGCGACGATCATGAAAGTTGGTCCTCGGCGAGACGTAAACAACGCCTGGATAGCCCAGGGCAACATGACGCCGGCGATGACAAGGAGAGCAGTCAGCTTCCGCCGGCCGTTTGCCAAAACGGGCATCGCGAGCGCGGCCGCCGCGAACATCAGCAGTGAGCCATCCCTGACGTAGCCGCTATCGTCCCAACCCCCACTGTATGGATGGCTGAATGCCTCTGATACGCCCCCGACATTTCGAATACTCACCAACCAGGCCGAGAAGCCGATGGCTCCGGTAATCATGCTGGCGACCACCAACCGCCGTTCGCTGTGTTCTGAAATCGAGACATTCCTGTGCTGCACCCAGTGGAGGTTCGTTCCCAATAAACAGCCAACTACCAGAGCCGCGATTCCGAGACAATTCACACTCTGAACGAACCACAACTGCTCAGGGTAAAAATACCGAGCCAGCGAATTTGTTCCGATCAACTTCAGTGGCATCCAGACATACAGGAAGAGAAGCATGGGACCGAGAAGCACGGCTGGATGGAACACATCTCGGCTTCTGCTGAAACCCAGCACCATGCCGCATACGATGACGGCTGCAGTTAGGATAATTAAGAACAGCAACATGCTGGCTGATCAGGTTCTTCTAGGAGTAATAATCGCGGTACGCTTTATACGACTTATGTTCGTGAGCATTCCAGTCGTTCAGAACGGTTCCCAGAAGTGGAATGGCATCGTGATTCAAACACTCGCGGACGGCATACGCGGATGAGAAGGACGTCTTTCCGGCTCTCAGCACCATGATCACGCCGTCGGAGTTTTTGCCCAGAATGCGAGCGTCAGGGCTATGCATCATCGGCGGCGAGTCGACAATGATCATGTCGAACCGCTCGCGGAAGAACGCGAAAATCTGCTGCAGGCGCTCTGAGTTCAGAAGATAGGAAATGTTGTCGGGGAAGTTCCCGCTGGGAATGAGACTCAGCCCCGGATAGCTCGTCTTGCGGACCACCTGATCGAGGCGCTGCGGGTCGAGTGGATTCTCACTCCGCAGCAGGTCGCTCAACCCCGGCTCTCTCTCCATTCCAAACATCTTGTGCAGCCCGGGACGGCGCATGTCACAGTCGATCACAAGCACTTTCTTCCGCAATTCAGAGACCGCGATCGCCAGATTACTGGCCATGGTGGTCTTCCCATCTCCGGGCTCTGGACTTGTAATGGTAATCAACCGCGTTGGAGTTCCGTGCTGGGCAGCAATCAGGATCGACTGCAGAACGCTTCTGAATGACTCGCTGACAAAGGACGGCTTGGATTTGCTCAGTGCGGCAGCCGGTTGGCCGTTTAGCCCCAGAGCCGGCGAGTGTTCGCCCGATGATGCAATCGATCGCATGACCGGGCCGTCAACAGCTGAGAGCTGACTTGACATCAGCTTTGGAATGACGCCAAGTTCTCTTGTCTGAAGCTGACCAGCCGACTGACCAGGCGAGCGGATCGGGTTCTCGGCGCCTTCCTTAAATAGGGCAAGTCCGACACCCGCAACCAGGCCAAGTATGGATCCAAAGAACAGATTCAGAGGGATTTTCGGAGTGACTGGCTTTTGGGGTATAAGCGCGGGATTGACAATCCGGACGCTCGTCGCCTGCAGCGCCTTGGCGAAATCAGATTCCTTCACCTTGCGCAGCATTGCCTCAAACAGCTGCCGGTCCGAATCCACTTCGCTCTTCAGCGTGCCGTAGCGAACTCGCTTGGCCTCTTGGGAACCGACCGTTCGGGATTGAGCCTGATACGCTGCGTTCAGCAGATTCTCGCGACGTTGCGCCGTTTCGAACTCATGCCGCAGCCGCGCGATGACATTGGAACGTTCGCGGGCCATGGTTGCTTGCAACTGCGCGATCGCCTGCTCCACGCGCACCACCTTTGGATGAAGTGGATTCAGCGTGGCCGTGAGCTCGGCTTCCTGTCTGCGCAAATCAGCCAGCTTTAATTGGTAGTCTCGTATTGGTCCGTTGTCCAGCACCGGGGGGAGCGCGTCAGGGTTTCGAGACTGGCTTTGCTCGTAACTTGACTGTTTGCTTACTCGGTCTGCCTCTGCCTTCGAGAGTTCTTCTTGAAGCTGTTCCAGCCTCTGCTGCTCAACGCTCAGACCGGTTGTTGAGTCGCTGCTCTGCGGAAACATCAGGTTCGACTGGTTTGCGTACGCTTCCAAGTTGTTTTCTGCCTGCTCCAGCCGGGCCCGCAGATCTTGCAATTGAGACCGAAGCCAGGTACTTGTCTTTTCGCTGCTGTTGCTCCGGGCCGCG
>JAOAPP010000297.1 GCA_025462985.1 Bryobacterales bacterium
CCAGACCTTCGCGTGTGAGTCTTTCGTCTTCGGAACTGAATCGCAGTGTGGCCGCCGAGGTCGGCTCAATGGTAACGATCGGCGAGTGGATAAAAGCTTTGTAGAGTTTGGCCGTGAATAAGAATTGTGGATTCACGTCCTTTACCCACGCGCACCAGACCATGGTCGAGTTGCCACAGCAACCTCACCGTTTCAGGCTTCAAACATCGGTGTTCGGCGTTCTCCCCGACGAGCACCAGGTGCACGAAACGGTGGAGATCACACAGGGCTGGAATGGCTGGTTCGAAACCGGCTTTTACATATTCACGAGCGCGGGCCCGGGACAGGGGTACAAATGGGTTGGCGATCATATACGTCCCCGAGTCCGGGCACCAGAGAGTTGGGGCTGGGTCGATTCTATTTGTGCTTCAATCCTGCCCTCGAGCGGTCCGTTCACGGGCCCGGCGTTCATGAAGGGGTGGGCTTTTCACCCGGCTTCAAGCTGGCCTATGGCGTCACGAAAAGGCTTAGCGCCGGTTTTGAGTATTACGGGTCCGACGGGTCCATTACAGGATTCAATCCGCTCTACCTGCAACAGCATCAGTTCTTTCCGGTGATCGATTATGACTTCGGCCCGGATTGGGAATTCAATTTGGGGGTTGGCATCGGCGCGACGCAAAGCACCGATCACCTGTTGGTGAAGATGATCGCGGGACGGCGGTTCCGGTTCGCCACTCCGCATTTGCCTCGTATGCTTCGCGCCGGCTCGAATCCGGACTGAAGGCCGGAGGAAGAGCAGCCAGCAGAAGTGTCTCGTTCCGGCTTTCGAGGGAGTCTACGGACGAGAGAGTCCCATGAGTTCACCAGCCCGACGCCTGATTGTTGTATCAAATCGTTTGCCACTGTCGTTCTCCCTTGAGAATGGGGTTCTAAAGAGTTCGCCGGGAAGCGGCGGGCTGATCAGCGCACTTGAGCCTTTGCTGAAGCAGCATGGCGGAGTGTGGGTAGGCAGCGCGGGTACGGAGGAGAGTTCGGCCGTGCACGAGGCGCTGGCGGAAGCGGCGCGGAAGCATGCTTTTGGGTACTCTCCTGTGTTCCTGACCGAAGAGGAGCAAACGAATTACTACGAAGGGTTCTCGAACGAGGTGATCTGGCCGCTGTTTCACGACCTGCAGTCGAGGTGCCGGTTTGATCCGACGTTTTGGGACTTCTATCGCCGGGTAAACGAGAAGTTCGCCGACGCAACGGCGGCGGAGGCTGGCAGCGAAGACCTAGTGTGGATCCAGGATTATCAACTTATGCAAGTTGGGCGATTCCTGCGGAGTAAACGCCCTCACGACCGGCTGGCGTTCTTTCTGCACATCCCGTTTCCGCCGCCCGATATCTATGCCAAGCTGCCGTGGCGGAGGGAGATTCTGGAGAGTTTGCTCGAGTACGATCTGGTGGGCTTGCAGACCGGGCGAGACCAGCGCAACTTCATAGCCTGCGTGCGCCACTTCTTGCCGAAGATAGAGATAGACAAGATCGGGAACGGGCGAGTACTGCGCGCCCAGAACCGTTCCGTGCACGTGGGCTATTTTCCAATCAGTATCCCGTTCAGAGATTTCGAAGAACAGGCGAAACAGGCGGAAGTGGAGGAGAGGCTGCGGGAACTAAGCGAGCAATCCGGCGACGTGCGTATTGTCTTGGGCATGGACCGGCTGGATTATACAAAGGGCATTCCGGAGCGACTACGCGCGTTCGGGCTGTTTCTGCGGGAATACCCTGAGCACCGCCGAAAGGTCGTTTTTTACCAGATAGTGGTTCCCAGCCGCGAGACGATTCCGGAGTATCAAGGGTTGAAAGAAGAGGTTGAACAGCTGGTTACCCGCGTGAACGGCGAGTTCAGCGAACCGGGCTGGACGCCGATAACATACATGCACAGGTCGGTGCCGAAGCACGAACTGCTGGCGTTGTATCGAGCCGCCGATGTCGCGGTGGTGACTCCGTTGAAGGACGGAATGAACCTGGTGGCCAAGGAATACTGCGCGGCGCGAGTGGATGGAGGCGGCACGCTCGTTCTAAGCGAGTTTGCCGGGGCGGCCCCGGAGATGCGCGGGATGGCGCTGATGGTGAACCCGTATGACGAGACCGGGGTGGCCAGGGCTCTCCATCAGGCTTTGGTCATGACGCCACAGGAACAGAAACGGCGGATGCGGCATCTGCGACGGCACATTTCGCGGTTCGACTTGAACTGGTGGCGGGATCAGTTTTTTGCTGCGTTCGACGCAGCGCGGGCCGAGACGGAAGACGGGAACAGAGAAGCCGTTTAGGCTTTCCATTTGGGAAATCGGCCCAAGACCCTCTATGCTAAGTCCATAAGAACAGTTTGAGTCATCTGGCGTTTCCACATCTGCTTCAGGGCAAACGGGGATTGTCACGTGATTGCTTTGGATGATTGCATTCTTTCCGTATGCCTAACCCAATTGCCCGCCAGCACCCCTTGGACGCAGACCGCGCCCAGCTGTACGACATTCTGATCTCAGAACTGGCAGATTTTGCTGTCTTCCTGACGGACCCGGATGGCTACATCGTGAGTTGGAATCCCGGGGTGGAGAGCATTCTCGGCTATTCCGAATCAGAGTGGCTGGGGCAATCGGTGAGTATCATTTTCCTGCCTGAGGATCGGGCGAATGGGACCATGCAGGAGGAGATCGCCAGAGCGGCAAGGCAAGGGCAGTCTCCCGATATTCGGTGGCATGTTCGCCGGGATGGAAGCAGGTTTTTTGTGGAGGGCACGCTGGTTGCTCTGCGGGACGACGCGGGCCAACTGCTGGGCTTCTCAAAGGTGATGCGCGACATCACAGAGCGCAAGAAGCGGGAACTCGAGCTACAGGACGCTCTGGCTTATACGGAGAGCATTGTTGACACGGTGCGTCGGCCATTGCTCGTGCTCGACCCCGATTTGAGAGTTCGGTCGGCGAACCGCTCCTTTTATCAGACATTTCTCGTTTCGAAGGAAGAAACCGAGAACCAGCCCTTGTATGAGCTGGGAAACGGACAGTGGAATATTCCGCAACTGCGGACTTTGCTCGAAGAACTACTTCCGAAAGAAACCACGATCGAAGACTTCGAAGTGGAACACCATTTTCCGAAGCTTGGACACAAGGTGATCGTCCTGAACGCGAGAAGGCTCTTGCCGGAAGGCAATCAGACCGAACTCACGCTTCTGGCTCTCGACGACATCACGGACCGGAGGCAGGCGGAAAAGGCGCTCGCAGAGAGCGAGAACCGGCGTCGCCTTATTATGGATGCCGCGCCGGCGCTGATCAGTTATGTCGACCGGAACCTCCGTTATCGCCTGGTCAACAGTGCGTACGAGCGCTGGTTCGGTGCCTCGCCTCGCGATCTGATCGGGAAGCCCCTATCCGAAGTATTCGCTGACTCTGTCATGGCGACGATCAAGCCCCATGTCGAACGAGTCCTGGCAGGCGAGACCGTCTCTTTCGAAGCAGACTATCGCGGCAGGCCGGATGGGCTCCGAACGCTTCAGGTTTGCTACACACCGGACCTGGATGAGCGCGGAGACGTACAAGGGTTCGTCGTGCTGGGAAGCGACACCACGGAACGGAAGAAGGCCGAGCTGGCACTGCGCGCGAACGAGGAGCGCTGGCGTGGTCTGTTTGAACGTATGACAGAGGGGTTCTTCGTCGGTGAGATGATATACGGCGCAAACGGCGAAGCATGCGATTTCAGGCTGCTGGAGGTGAACCCCGCTTTTGAAAAGCTGACCGGCTTAGCCAACGCCGCAGGGAAGACGATACGGGAAGTCATTCCTGGCATACAGGACGAGCTGATAAGAATGTACGGTCGTGTGGTGAGTGCCGGGGAGCCCGCGCAATTTGAAACCTACATTCCGGCTCTCCAAAACCGCTGGTATGAAGCCCGAGCCCGAAGCACAGAGCGGGATCGCTTCGCAGTGCTGTTTCTGGACATCACCGAACGTAAGAATGCCGAAGCGCAGTTGCGGCAAGATGAGCGACGGCAAGCCGCCCTGGTCACGCTTGGCGACCGGCTCCGTGATTCAAAGGATGTTTCCTCTATCACGCTGGCGGCGATGGAAATCGCCGGGACTGCATTGGGCGTGGCCCGTGCCGGCTATGGCGAGGTGGATGCGACGCAGGAATACGTGATCATCGAGAACGACTGGACAAATGGCGCCGTCCCCACACTGGCAGGGAAGTATCACTTCGAAGACTTTGGGCAAGATCTAGGAGCCCGCCTGAAGCGCGGAGAGTTCATCGCCATTTCCGACGTTTCGAGTGATCCCATCACGGCGAGCGAGAGCGAGAGATGGAAGGCTCTCGACATCCGGGCGGCGATCAATGTGCCGCTAATTGAGGATGGACGGCTCGCTGCGCTGCTGTTCATCCAAGACTCAGCACCGAGATCATGGACGGACGCAGACCTTATTTTTGTTCGCAAGGTGGCAGACCGCACCTGGGCAGCCGTCGAGCGTGCCCGGGCGGTAAAGGAGCTGCAGGAAAGCGAAGAGTTCAGCCGCAGCGTTCTCGCCAGCACTCCAGACTGTGTGAAGGTCCTTGACCTGAAAGGCCGGCTCCTTACGATGAACTCGGGGGGGTGCGTCCAGATGGAGATTGAGGATTTAAGCAGCTACATCAGCCAGCCTTGGTCCGACTTATGGGGCGAAGCAAAGGGAGTTGCGGAGCAAGCCGTGGCGGAAGCGAAAGCGGGTCAGACTGCCAGATTCGAGGGCTTTTGTCCCACCGCCAAGGGAACTCCCAAATGGTGGGAAGTGGTAGTAACACCGATCGAAGACGGCTCCGGCAAGCCGGTCCGAATTCTTTCCATCTCTCGCGAAATTACGGCCAGACAAGAGGCCGAACAGGAACGGGAACGGCTCACGCTGGAACTAAAGCGATCCAATGAAGAGTTGTCGCAGTTTGCGCACATCGTTGCCCACGATCTGCAGTCGCCCCTGCGCGGCGTGATGAGCTTTGCCCAACTGCTGCAGCGCGAGACGGAAGGAAGGCTTCCCGCAGAAGAGTCGGAGTTTCTCGGGCAGATCATCGGGAACGCCCGCCGCATGCAGGATCTCGTGAAGGCGGTATTGCGGTTCGCTCAAGTGGGACAGGGTGAGATCGAGAAGAAACCGATCGAGATGGATGCGGTGCTGGATGCGGCCCTGGAGAGTTTACGAACACAGATCCAGGAGCAGGGGGCCAAGATCACACGCGATGGACTGCCGCGGGTGATGGGCGACTCTATTCAACTGGCGCAAGTGCTGCAGAACCTGGTCGGCAATGCCGTCACCTACGGTGGACCGAGCAAACGGCCTGAGATTAGAATCAGGGCCACCGAAACCGGAGAGCACTGGGTTTTCGCAGTCGAGGACAACGGCGAAGGAATTGCACCCGAGCATCTGCGGATCATCTTTGAGCCGCTGCAGCGGCTGCGCGGGGCGGAAGTGCCGGGGACGGGACTGGGGCTGGCCACGTGCGAACGGATAGTAAACCGCCATGGCGGCCGAATCTGGGCTGAGTCGCAGGTGGGCGTCGGTTCGACTTTCTACTTTACGCTGCCGCGAGTTTAAAAAGTCAGCCCGAGATCGTTCCCTGTCCTGCGAATGTAGCTGGCGCCTTCTTCGTAGTCCTGCGGAGTTTTCAAGTGTTCGAGCATCAGGGGAACTTCACCCGGCAGTTTGGCCAGTTCGCTGAGATAGCGAGCGTAGTCGATTTGTCCGCGGCCTGGGATCACCTCTTCGAAATGGACGTTGTATTCCGGGATCCATCGAAGATCTTTGGCGTGGCAGGAGGCAATCCACCGCCCCAGCTTCGCGAAGCACTCGGAGATGTAGGCGGCGTTGTTGTAGAAGCGGGTTGGAGAATTTACTCCGTTGCAGACGTCCAGATGGACTCCGAAGGCGGGGCGGTCCACGGCACGGATGAGTTCCAGGTATGAATCCGGGCCGTCCGGCAAATTCCAGCCCATCATTTCAATGGTGAACTTGGTGCGAGTCGGCTTGACTGCGTCCAGAATGGTGCGGCAGTTCTCGACCGTCGCGTCGAAGAACTGCTTCGAGAGATTCTTCGGGTCTGGGCCGTACCAGATGGCGGGGTTGTAGGATCCCGCGATATCGACGCAGCAGCGCGCGCCAACCGCATCGGCCAGGGCACAGCGGTCAGTGACATAACGAAGGTTCTCGGCTCGCTTCTGAGCGTCGGGGTCCAGGAGGTTCTTCCAGGCGCCGACTTCAGAAATGATTATGTTCGCCGAGACGAAGGCCTGTTCGATAGCGCGGATATGGTCCGCGTTTTTCACGTCTGCCTGCGGGCAGTATGCCGCACTGTAGCCCAAGCGGCGGTGTTCGGCCGCCAACTGGCCCGGATCGTCCGACTTCAGGAAGACCGGGCCACCAAGGCGGATGCGATTCGCAGCAGAGTAGGAAGCGCGGCTTGCGGCAACAGAGTACAGTGCGACGCTCGCCAGAAGCGACCGGCGCGTCAGAGTGGTTGACACTCCAAGAGTTTATTCGAGTTCAGTTCAACTCTGTTTTGTGCCGTGCTGGAAGCGGATTTCTTTCGATTCGGCGTCGTTGGGCTGATGCGGCGTGGAGTCTTCGTGACGAAGGCTGTCGCGACCCGACGCGGTGGCCGCTTTCGCCAGACGGCATTCGGGTTCGTGAGAGGAAAGCTCCGCCTTTGTATTGAAGTAGCGCCCGCATCCGCTGCAGCGGAACTGGTTTGTGTCCGGAGCGGCGTTCCGTCCTGTGACCGGGTGCGCAGGATCGTCTCCGAATGCGCCGTCTACCGGATTGGCTCCGGGAGAGTTCCCGAATTCGGGGCGAGAGGCGGCCAGCTTTTCGACTGAGGAGTGCTTCCCGGATTTGTTCGAGGTCTGCCGGCCCTCGTCGTTGACGGTCTCGTCCGGAAGAAGGTCGTCGCCCGCTGAATAGGGGTGTTTAGCCCTGGCTGTCTCGTCGGAATCAGGAACGTCTGTTTTTCTTGTCGACATAGATCAACTCTTCTAATTAGAAGACCCCGCCCGAATTGATATCGTTACTCGCGGGATTGGCGCAATTGATTCGTAACGCCATTTGCTCCCCGAAGGTCTTCTAAGCATATGGCTATGGGTAGTGTGAAAGACCGAGAGGCGAGCTTGGGTACGCTGGATGACCTGAAGACGCTGCTATCGTCGGCGGGGACGGGGCCTTGTCTCAGTGTGTACGTGCCGTTGAGCAACGACAGCACAGTGGGTAAAAACCCGAATGCAAAGCAGAACGAGCTGCGCTGGCGGGAGTGCCTGGATGCGGTGGACAAGCAAGCAGCTCAATTTGGAGAGGCTGGACGAGAGATTCTCACATTGGTCCGAGACTGGGATTCGGTTGCGCCCGAGCCTGGCGCGGAAGGGCGAACGCAAAAAGGTAGGTCCGTCGCGGTGTTTCGGTCGCCCGATGTGTTCCAGGTTGTGCTTCTGGATGAGGAGGTCCCTGAGCGCGCAGTGTTTGGACGGCAATTCTATGTGCGGCCGCTGATCAAAGAGTTGGTGCGGGACAGGAGTTTTTACCTGCTGGCTTTGAGCCAAAAGAATACCCGACTGCTGCATTGCACGATGCACACCTCCGAAGAGATCTCATTGCCGGAGCCGGTCAAGACGGATTTTGAAGAATGGATGAACCAGCGGAAGCCCGACCACAACCTGGTTTATAACGCGATGGCATCTGGAGCCCAAGGCCAGGCGGGTCCGAGCGCCCTGGCACCGAAGGGTGCGGACGCTGAAGCCAAAGACGAGTACCTGGTGCACTTCTTCCAGCAATTGACAGACGGAGTGGCAGGTGTTCTGAAAGGAAAGACCGAGCCGCTGGTCGTGTGCGCGGTAGAGTACCAGATACCGCTCTACCGGGCGGTTAACACGTACCCTCATCTCGCGGCGGAGGCCGTCCACGGCGCGCCGAACGGGTTGAGGTCAGGCGAGATGCACGCGCGGGCCATCGACGCATTGAATCGCTGTTACGAGACAAAGGTGAACGATGCGCTGGCGCTATGGAATCACAAGGTAGGCGGCGGCGCGTCGAGTCGCCTGGAGGATGTAGTCACGGCGGCGCACGACGGGCGTGTGCTGACCTTGCTGGTATCCGATTCGGAGGAGCGCGCGGGAGTGTTCGACGAAGCCTCACACAGCGTCAACACACACGTACCGGCAGCAGTGAAGGAGGACCTGGTGAACGACGCAGCCGTCCAGACGCTTTTGCACGCGGGAAGACTGCTAGTGGTTCCTCAAGACAAGATGCCGGGTGAAGCAGCGGTGGCAGCAATCTTCCGGTTCTGATCGAAAGAGCTTCAACGGGACGAGACCGGTCCGATGCCGAACTGTCCGGCAGTTGCAACC
>JAOAPP010000317.1 GCA_025462985.1 Bryobacterales bacterium
AATTTTTCGTCACGAACTCTTTCGGCGATAGCCAGGCAAGCCAGCAATGCTTCACGGCTTTTGCAAATGGCGGATTGCGCACGCTATCGGGAGGTCAATTCTCTCTGCAGGTAGCGGGCGTCCTTTCAGCCCAGCAGACCGCCGCTCCCCCGCTTCTCGTAGCAGCTTCTCACGCCGTACGGGACGTACGGGCATCGGTGAACCAGGCCCCTACCGGCTACACTGTTGGAATCGACCTGATGCAGAATGGAGTGCGCTACACAACTCTCACCGTCGCATCTGGCACGACAACTTCCAATGTTGTAAACGGTGCGTCCCTGCCGGCCCTCACCGAAGGGGCGACGCTTACCCTCACTACTCGGCTGACTAAATTAGCAAACTACACGGGAACCCTGTATGCGGGAAAAGATTTGATGGTGACCATCCGCATGTGATGGCGACCCCTTAAAATCACGTGAGGATGGAACTCAAGGGAATCCAAAATGAGATTCGGGCAAGAGGCTTCGACGGCTGGCTCTTTTTTGATCACCATGGGCGCGACCCGCTGGCGAGCCGCATCCTTGGCCTGCCGGTCGACCTCGAGGCTTCCCGGCGGTGGTACTACTTGATCCCCGCAACCGGCGACCCGCGCAAGCTGGTTCACCGGATCGAGAGCCGCACGTTGGATACGTTGCCTGGAGACAAGAAATGCTATTCGAGCTGGACCGACCAACACAGGCGTCTGGAAGAGCTCTTGAAAGGCTGCTCTCGTGTGGCGATGCAATACTCGCCAAAGTGTGCCATCCCCTACGTCTCGAATGTGGACGCGGGAACGTTGGAGTTAATCCGAGGCTTTGGGAAAGAGATCGTCAGTTCAGCCGACCTGGTTCAAATCTTCGAAGCTCGGTGGACCGCTGAGCAGGTTGAAATGCATCTCGAGGCTGGAAGAAGAGTGGATCAGGTGCGGCGAGATGCTTTTAACCTGGTCGGAGAACGAATCAGAAATGGCCAAGAAATCGGGGAGTATGAAGTTCAACAGTTTATTCTGGCTCGTTTCTCGCAATCGAACCTCAGCACAAACCACGGACCGATTGTCGCAGTCAACCAGCACGCCTCGGACCCGCACTATGAGCCCAGTCCTGCGACATCGCTGCCTATCGAAAAAGGGAACATGGTACTGATCGATCTCTGGGCGAAGCTGATTTTCCCGGGAGCCGTGTATTACGACGTCACATGGGTCGGCTATTGCGGGAGCAGCATTCCCGCCCCCGTAGAGAAGGTCTTTGAGATTGTTCGCGATGCACGGAAATCGGCTTCTCAATTTGTAATCGACAAAATGGCATGGCGGCAGACGTTTGCCGGATATGAAGTGGATGATGTAGCGCGCGCGTTCATCGAAAAAGAGGGGTTTGGCGAATTTTTCTTTCACCGGACGGGCCACAGCATCGGCACGGAGGTCCACGGAACCGGGGCGAATATGGACAACCTTGAGTCACATGATGATCGAGCCGTCATCGCCGACACCTGTTTCTCAATCGAACCAGGCATTTACCTGCCTGAATTCGGAATAAGGTCGGAGGTGAATGTCTATGTCGGGAAGGAAAAGGCTTTTGTCACAGGCGAGGAGCAGGAGCAGCTCATCTGCATCTGAATCGTCACAGTTTCGAGGCATTCTAGGGGCGGTACGGCCGGGCCGAAGTGAAATGAGGAGCATTAAAGATTTCTATTGGAGCGATTTTGCCAAAACGGTTTATCGTTGAGTATGGCTACCGCAAGTTTAGTCGAGCCCCCTACATCCCAAGTCGCACTTCTTCATCGCGTCAGCAACATTGTCAGTTCCGAAGTTAGCCTCGATGAGATGCTCGGAGAGATCGTCGGGCTGACCGTCCAGGTGACTGCATGTGATGCCTGCCTAGTCTACCTGATAGAGCGAGAGTCCAACGAGATTGTGCTGCGCGCCTCCCAAGTTCCCCACCAGGTTGATCTCGGAAACATCCGGCTGAAGGTCGGCGAAGGTGTCACCGGATGGGTAGTCGAACACCGCTCAGTCGTTGCGTTGCCGGCTAATGCTTCGGCCGATCGTCGATTCAAGAAGTTCCAGGCTCTGGTGGAAGATACGTACGAGGCGTTCCTCTCCGTTCCGCTTGTGAGCGGAGGTGAAATCATCGGCGTCATCAACGTGCACCACCGCGAGATGCACGAGCACACTCCTGACGAGGTGGCGCTGTTGACGTTCATTGGCGAACAGATGGGCGGAGCCATTGCCAAGTCGGTTCTTGCCGAAGAGAACGCGCGGCTGATGGAAGAAACCGCGGAGATGCGCCGCCAGCTCGAAACTCGCAAAGTCGTCGAACGTGCGAAGGGCATTCTGCAGCATCGCCATGGTCTGACTGAAGAAGAAGCCTACCTGAGGCTCCGTAATGAAAGTCGGCGCCTACGCCGGCCCATGCGAGAGCTCGCCGAGGCCATCATCCTTTCTGAAGATTTGAGCAGGAAAAGCGAGACCCTCCACTAAAACTGCGCCCGCACATTCCTGACAGCGGCGGCAGGTCCAGTCGCTAAGATTGAATTTGCCGCCAGGATTTCAGCCTCTCTTCAACAATCCACATCTCTCGACGATCGCCGGAAACTTCTGGCGACGCCGAATCGACGAAACTCGCTTTCCCGCCAAGCGAGTCCTATATCGTACCGAGGAGCGGAACACAATCGTCGTGTATGAACACCGGCCGCCAACGGCTCCACGCGGCCAGATTGTTCTGCTGCATGGACTGGAAGGCTCGGCGGAAGCAGGCTATTTCGCCAGTTTCGCCCAAGAGGCTCTGGTTCGGGGCTTTGGCGTTCATCGGGCAAATCTCCGGACGTGCGGCGGCACGGAAGAACTTTGCGAGACTATGTACCATTCCGGTCTCACGAGCGATACAAAGCATGTCTTACAGCAAATCCACACTCGGAAATCCGGCCCAGTTTTCCTGGTCGGCTTCTCTTTAGGTGGAAATGTCGCATTGAAATTGGCCGGCGAGTTGGGATTTTCGGAAATTCTCTCGGGCGTTTGCGCGGTTTCGACACCGATCGACCTGGCGATGTCTGTGCGGGCTTTGGATCGGCTTTCAAACCGCATTTATGCCCGGCGATTTCTGAAACGTCTTCGTGAACGCATCAGCCGCAAAAGCCTGCTGGCGCCCCACCTGTACGCGACCGAGGGCCTCGATTCGGTGGATTCCATCTGGGCCTTTGACGATCGGTTTACCGCGCCGCTTTTCGGCTTCGGAACCGCGGAAAACTATTACGAGACGCAGAGCGCTATACGCTTTCTGGATCAAATCCGCCTTCCGACCTTGGTCATTGCAGCAAAGGATGACCCCTTGGTTCCTTTCGCCATGTATGATCATCCTGCCTTTTCCTCAAACCCTGCACTGACTCTGCTGGCTGTACAGAAGGGCGGACATCTGGGCTTCCTTTCCCGTTCGAAACCCAGGTTCTGGGTAGACGGTGTGGCAATTGGCTGGATGGAAAACATCCTGAAGTGTTCCGGAAAACTTCAACCCGCATGAACAGGTGGAAAGTTGCCGCGCTCTGCAGTCTCGCAATAGCGGCCTTCTGCGTAATCGGCTCCTATTCCTTTTTTCGTAGTCGCCGCTTCGATACCGCAACGATTGTCACGCAGATCAAGCCGTTGAACCAGTTGACCACTGTTCGCTACAGCATTCAGCGAGTCATCGGAATCAAAGAGGCGAAGCAGCCCTTTGGCGAGGAGTCGCTGCTTCTGATGGTGCAAGGCGAAGTACTTGCTGGCGTGAACCTGGCCGACTTCAATGAGGATGACGTTCGCTTTCTGAACGATCACACCGTGGCCCTGCATCTTCCGGCTCCCACGATCATCCAGACCTTTATTGACGAAAAGAACACCAAAGTCTGGGACCGGCAGATCACCTGGTGGACGCCGTGGGTCAGCTACAGTCCCGACCTGGAGCATAAGGCAAGGCTATCCGCTCTGGACGAGATCAGAGAGGCTGCGCTCTCACAGGGAATCCTTAGTGAAGCGCAGAAAAGTGCCCAGACAAGCGTCAGAGCCTTCCTGGGCGCCATGCGGATCGACGTAAAATTTGAGGGTTCCTAGACTTCCGCGACCAGCACGATCTCGTAGGCCAAGAGACCGGGAGCCAGGCGGGTGAGTACCCGAAGAAGCCGACTGCCAGCCTTTAGAACCGGACTGTCCGATCGCATGGGAATGATACGTTCCAGCGGCATGACCGTGGAGTGCCGGCCCGTGATCTTGTAGCCGTGACGCTTCAACAGGGCCTGGATGCTGCGCGCCGTGAAGAATCGAAGGTGCGACCAGTCGAGGATTCCGCGATCGCTGTACTCGAACGAGCCGAACAGCACCATCAGGCGCACGGTCAGGTTAACCGAATTCGGCACCGAAAGAACCACGCGCCCGCGTTCCGCCAGCACCTTCTTGCAATTTTCTAGCAAATTGCTGGGATCACGAAGGTGCTCCAGGATATCCAGCATGAGAACGCGGTCAAATTTCCCCACCGAGCCGGACGCAGACTGCGTAAGAGGGCCGAGTCCCGCCTCGGGATCCGCGGTATAGACGTTCTGATAGCCGGCTGTGAGCGGCACGGAAGGCGCGGCGTCCACACCCGTCACCCGGTTCCCGGCTTTTACCAGCTCAGCGCCGAATGAACCGTTGCAGCAGCCGACTTCCAGGACGCGCTGATCAGTTCCAACCAGCCGGAAACCGTAAAAATGGCTGGAATACAGACTATGCTTGATCGCGTACGGAACGAAGTATTCCTCGTATTCCGGAAATGCGCGCACAGCCCGGGCGGTGGAGGTGTAGCGGTAAACCGCCCGCACGATGTCTTTGGCATAGCGCGTTCCGTTGACGCGGCAGACCTCGTCGCCGTAAAAAGTTGGAATCGGGACTTCAAGAATCCGGTAGTTCTGATGGTGCAGTTTGATGATAATTTCCGTGTCGAAATGGAAATCATCGGTCATCTTGTCCATCTTGATGTTCTTGAGAGCGTGAACGTTATAGGCCCGGTATCCACTATGAAATTCCGTTAAATTCAGCACAAGAGCGCGGTTCTCGAATTTGGTCAAGACCCGATTTCCGACGTATTTGTAGAGCGGCATGCCGCCCTTGAGCGGACCGCCGAAGTCCTTCATCATCCTGGACCCGAACACGGCATCCGCCTTTCCTTGCACCAACGGGGCGTACATGTGCGACAGGAGTTCAGGAGCGTACTGCGCGTCACCGTGCAATAGCACCACAATGTCGAAGCCCTGGTCGATGAAGTACTGGTAGCCGGCTTTCTGGTTGCCTCCGTAGCCGAGATTCTTCTCATGCCTCAGTACCCGAAGCTTGGGAAGATTCGTCATGGTCTGGATACCGACGGCCAGTTCGAACGTATCGTCCTTGCTGGCATCGTCGAAAACGACCACCTGTTCGACGTTCTTCCAGACCTCCGGCGTAATGCGTTTCAGAACCTTGCTCAGAGTGGTGAGCGCGTTGTAGGCGACGATGAAGATTCCGATGCGCTTGCCGCCGTTTGCCGCCCGGCTGGCATTTTCTTCCAGAGCGCCCTGTTTGAACTGTGGAAGCGGTTCGAAGGGCAGCGGTGCAGGGAAATTTTCTTTAGGGATCGGCTCGAGTAGTGTTGTAGATCCGTTCACGACAGCTAGAGGAAGAGACGTATCCTCTAGTAGATAGTAACACTGCTAGCGAGCGGGCTTCCTGCCGAGATTTCTGAACCAGGGCCAGTCATAGAACCGGCGAAAGCAAGAGAGACAGCGATACGGGGTCGCATCGAAGGCAACCGCGATTACGTCCCTGAATCGGACTTGAGACTTCATGGATCGGGTAGAAAGGCAACAGGGACACATAGCCAACTCCACTGTTTAAGTGTCCTGACGCTCTCTTTTTTCTCGCTCAGGTTTGTCCGGTAAGGATGGTGAAGACCATGGCAGTGGAAATCACGATCATTATAACCGCCGTGAGCCATGCGACCGCATTCTGCCAGCGCTTGTTCCTGTAGGCGCCCATCAACCGGGGCCGGTTGACGAGGAGGAGCATGTAAACGACGACGAATGGCAGCAGGATGCCATTGGCGACCTGCGACCAGACGATCAATTTGAGCAAGGGGAGGTGCGGAATCAAGACAAACGCGGCGCCCCCAAAGACTAGAAACGTGTACAGCCAGTAGAAGACCGGCGCTTCAGAGAAGCGCTTGTCGATTCCCGATTCGAAGCCAAGTCCTTCGCAGAAGTTGTAAGAAGTCGCAAGCGGCAGAATTGCAGCGGAGAGCAGCGAGGCATTGATGAGGCCCACTGCGAACAGCAGGGCCGCGAATTTGCCGGCGACAGGAACGAGGGCGACTGCGGCCTGGGCCACATCGTCGATTTTCGGATGGTTTGAGTGGTAGATGGTGGCTCCGCAGGCGACCACGATAAAGAACGCGATCAAGTCGGTGACGATGCAGCCGGTGATCACGTCGAGGCGGCACATGCCGTAGTGTCTGGCGTCAACACCTTTCTCGACGACCGCGGCCTGGAGATAGAATTGCATCCAGGGCGTGATGGTGGTGCCGATCAGCCCAACCACGACGATCAGATAGTCGCGATTCACGGCCAGCGTCGGAATGAATGTCTGTTTCAGAGCGAGATCCCAATCGGGCTTGGCCAGAAACGCCGAAACGGGGTAGGCGAAATAAACGAGAGAAGCGATCAGCAGGATGCGCTCGACGGGTTTGTAGCGTCCGCGTACAATCACCATCCAGACTACGACGGCCCCGACCGGCACAACCAGATACTTGCTGACGCCGAAGATTCCCAGACCGGACGCTAAGCCGGCGAATTCGGAAGCAATGTTGAAGAAGTCGGCCAAGCCGAGCACAACCATGGTGAAGAAGGTCGCGCGCAACCCGAATTCCTCCCGAATGAGGTCGGAGAGGCCTTTCCCGGTGATAGCGCCCATACGGGCAGCCATCTCCTGCACGACGATGAGAGCGACCGTGATCGGGATCAGGGTCCAAAGCAGCTGGTAACCGAACTGGGCTCCGGCTTGCGAATAGGTCAGGATCCCGCCGGGATCGTTGTCAACGTTAGCGGTAATAAAACCCGGGCCGAGAACGGCTAAGAACGCTAGCAGTCTCGCGCCTATGAGCGAAAAAGGGGATCGCCTGCGAACGACGGGCGGGGAAACGGTTCCGGGCATGCAAACCCCTATTGTTGAACAAGGCTCAACCCTCCCATGTCCGCGGGTAAGAACCGAGGTTCAACTTCTACTTCTTCTCGGGTTCCGGCATTGGCTTGCGCGGGAACTTTGCGTCGTCGTTGGCAATGTCGTAAACGAGTGTCGCGATGATGGCGGAGGCCTGCATCAGATCGGCCGGGACGGCGTGGCTGACCGTATCGACATCACTGTGGTGCGTGACCGTCTCATAGTCGAGCGGGTCCTGGATGAACTGGAATCCGGGAAGCCCAACAGCGTCGAACGACAGGTGATCGGTGCCGCCCGTGTTCTGGGGCGAGATAGAGGAAGCGCCCATGTCGCTGTACGGGGCGAGCCACTTTTCGAAAAGCGGCCGAGCTGCATCGTTTCCCTGCAGATAGACGCCGCGGATCTTGCCGCTCCCATTATCCAGGTTTAAATAGGCATCGAACTTTTCGTATTCAGCACTGGTCTTCATTGTTTTGCAATCGGCGAAGTGCTTGGTGACGTAGGCTTTGGACCCGAAGAGTCCCTGCTCTTCCCCGCTCCAGAGCCCGATTCGAACAGTGCGCTTCAACGGCAGCTTTGACGCTTTCAGGATGCGCATGGCCTCAATCATGGCCGCACTGCCGGCGCCGTTATCGGTGGCTCCCGTTCCGGTATGCCATGAGTCAAAGTGAGCTCCGATCATGACGACTTCGTCCGGCTTTGAACTGCCCGGGATTTCCCCGACAATGTTGTGGGCCATCAGGTCCTTCCCGGACTCCTTGACCCTCAAGTCCAGCCGGATCGTGACCGGCACCTTTTTGTCCAGCAGGCGTGTGATGCGGCTGTACTGTTCATCGATAACGACAAAGGTGGGCGGACCCGCTTTGACGGAGCATTTCTGAGAGCCGACCTGTTCGGCGGCCAATTTTCCATTGAAGGCGCGAGTGTCGGTGCGGAGAACAGCGAGCGCTCCTTCGTTCTGCAGAAAGGCGTTCAGCTTATTCCGCTCGACATCCAACTTCTCAATGAGCTCGTCGATGGCGGATTCGGGAAGGGACATAAATAGATCTCTCTGCTCCGCGCGATCCTCGGGCATTTCGAAGATGTTCCAGTCGATCTTCTTTTCGGCGTGCGGCTCGGGCGCTTTTGCCAGATCGGCAAGCTCGGCGGGAGTGTAACGTTCGAAATCCGGTTTGGTCTGCGGATCTTCGTGCGGAAGCTCGCTCACGAGGACGATTTTGCCCTTTAGCTTGCCCTGCCACTTCTTCTCAAATTCCGCAAGGTGGGCGGCGAGTTTGGTCGGATTGTATTCGCGCCCGGGCAGTGGGGCATAGACCAGTTCGCCCGTGACCGGTCCGCTGGTGGGAGAACTCCAGGCAAGAGGGGCGGCGACCAGGTGCGAATAGCGCGGCGCAAGCATATCGGCGGTGTAGCTCTCAATGGACCAACTGCGGCCGAAGGGGCCCCATTCTTCCTCGTGAACGTTCTCTATGCCGTAGGATCTGAGGCGGTCCATGGCCCATTTCGCGGCTTCGTCGAACTCGGGTGAAGCGGTCAATCGCGGTCCATAAGCATCGGAGAGAAAAGAAAGAGTGTCCATCACCTGCGATTTGTCGAAGGCTTGGCGTTTGATCTGGCCGATGATTTCCAGATCCTTAATGTTGTCTTGAGCACTAGCAGTGATGGCGCACAATAGGGTGGCCGCGAACAGACGCATAGGCTTACTTTACCCGAATGGCGGCGGCGTTCTATGTAGAAGCATGGCTGAGTCGGCGATGTTTCGAGCAGGTGTTCCTGCGATCAGACACCAGATTGGAGCGCGTTCGAGGATGGAAACGGGACGGTTTGGGTTCAAATTGCCGTTCGAGCCCAGCGTCTGGCGATAACGATTTCTCCTGATAAGGCGAAGAAACGGCTTTTTTTGCGAAACGAAATACCCTGGCGGCTTCGCGGTCCTTCTGCTGGGATTCGAATTTCTGTTCCTGCAGCAGCACGCGGCGTTCTACCGGATGCGCACTCTCGCGGAGGCGTTACCGTCTGTGCGCCTGTCGCGCTCGTCGTGGCGATGCAGTACGGCCAACAATTACTGTGGTCTCGGGCATCCCTCGAACCGCAGAGTGGGCCGACCACTTGGCACCGATGCGGGCAGGAGTTGGCACAGGTTCTGCCTGTGAGCACGCGGATCTGAAAGCCCCTCTTTTACGAATGCCACGAGGCTGGCGAACTCCTCCTCCGATAGGTCGCGAGCTTCGTAGCAGGACGTCCAGCCGCGCAAGGACCGGATCGATCGGGCCGAGCCGAGCCCGAAGATCGCGGGCCACGCCGGCCGTCACGGGATAATAGGCACGGGCGAAATCGGACGCATTCAGGTGATATCTAATCGCATCTTCCAGC
>JAOAPP010000328.1 GCA_025462985.1 Bryobacterales bacterium
CTCATTTCCTCGATATGGCTGCCGACAATCCGGAGGATCTGGCCATCACGGACGATCAGGTCGCCTCTTACAGCAATCTGGTCCGCGAAGCCGGAGCGCTTTTTCACTCCCGCCACTACGACAGCTACCACTTTCTTCTCACGTTGAGCGATCAGGTCGCGCACTTCGGCCTGGAGCACCACCAATCGAGCGACGACCGCGTCGAAGCCCGTTCTCTCCTGGACGAAGATCTGCAGTTGGTCAACGCCGATCTACTGCCGCACGAGTTCACCCATTCCTGGAACGGCAAATATCGTCGCCCGGCCGGCCTCGTCACCGAGGACTACCAGCATCCCATGAAAGGCGACCTGCTCTGGGTTTACGAAGGCCTCACGCAATATCTCGGAGACGTGCTCACCGTGCGCAGCGGGCTTTGGACTGCTGATCAGTACCGGGCCTATCTCGCCGCTTCGGGCGCAGAAATGGATCACCGTCCCGGGCGAACCTGGAGATCGCTCCAGGACACCTCCAGCGCCGCTCAGGTTCTCTATGACACGGCCGCCGCCTGGGACAACTGGCGTCGTGGCGCCGATTTCTACGCCGAGGGCGAACTTCTCTGGCTCGAAGTCGACACTACCATCCGGAAGCTGTCCGCAGGCAAGAAGTCGATCGACCATGTCTGCGCACTGTTCTTCGGACCTGGAGACAACACTCCTCCCGAGACCCGGCCGTACGACTTCGGCCAGCTAGTGGCGGCTCTGAACGCTGTGCAGCCGCACGACTGGGCCTCTTTCTTTCGCCGACGTCTCCAGTCAAACGACCCCCACGCGCCACTCGCCGGACTCGTTGAAGGCGGCTACAGAATCGATTACACTGATCAGCCGAACGAGTACACACGAGCCGCCCAAAGTGAAGACCGTGGGCTGGACGCCTGGTATTCGCTTGGCATGAACACTTCGGCGGACAACACGATCAAAGACGTCCTGTTCGGCTCGCCAGCTTATGGAGTCGGCTTAGGACCGGGTATGAAGTTGATCGCCATCAACGGAAGAAGAGCCTCAGAAGAAGTTCTGCGCCAGGCGATCAAAGAAACGAAATCGTATCCGACTCTGGAGCTAATCGTTGACAATGACGGCTACATAAAGACCATAAGGCTTGACTATGGGGGCGGGGAACGCCACCCGCACCTCGTTCGGAAAGATAGTGGCGCCTGTTATTTGGATGACATCACCCGGCCTCTCACAGCGCGCCACGCTCTTACGAATGGGAAGGGGTAGTGGGAGGGCTCAAGGCCGGCGCAAACCAAACGTCAAGTACCCTTGGGAGTCCTCGGCGCACGTATCCTCTGCTATCTTGAACTCTCAGGAGAATCTGTGCCACGCCAGATACTGATTGTCGAAGACAATCCGGGAGACGTTCGTCTTATGCGCGAAGCACTGCGGGATACGCAGCCCGACGTCACAATCCAGGTTGCTTCCGACGCTGACCAGGCACTCGCGTATCTGCGTCGTGAGGGTCCTTACGCCGGCGCCGGCAGGCCGAGCCTTATTTTTCTGGATTTTAACTTGCCGAAAGCCGGCTCACGTGAACTGCTCCGTCTGATCAAACAGGATGAAAGCCTGCGCCTGATCCCGGTCGCGGTGCTGACCACTTCAGAATCCGATCGCGACATTCGCGAAGCGTACGAGCTGTACGCAAATTGCTATTTGCGAAAGTCCATTGAACTGGATAGCTTTTTCAGTACTGTCCGCGCGGCCGCCAATTTCTGGCTTCAGGTGGCGTATACCCCGGACGGATGGATTCCTGCCAAGTAGCATGCGCCGTCTGCTATGATGCTGAGCGCTATGGGAGTCTATTCCATTGGCGTGGATCTGGGTGGCACGAATCTCCGTGTCGCTGCGATGACCCCGGACGGTCAAATCCTGGAGAAACTCTCGTCCTCCACCTGCTATGAGCATGGGCCTGAAGGCGTTGTCCATGACATGGTTAAGGTCGTCAGGCAGGTTACTGAAGACATTGGCCGAGGCGAACTGGCCGGCGTCGGTATCGGCTTTCCCGGCTTCATCGATATGGAGTCCGGAGTGATCGTCGGATCTGCCAATCTTCCCGGCTTTACCGGCTTCCCTATCCGCGACACCATTCAGGAACATCTAGGGACCACTATCATCCTTGAGAACGACGCCAACGCTGCGGCGCTTGGAGAAAAATGGCTTGGAGCCGGGAAAGACGTCGATGACCTCGTGTTGATCACTCTCGGAACCGGAATCGGCGGGGGCATCGTGTCAGGCGGTAAAATCCTCCGGGGTTTCCGGGGCATGGCCGGCGAAATCGGGCACATGACAGTCTTTCCCGACGGAAATCCGTGCGGATGTGGAAACTGCGGCTGCCTCGAAAAACACGCCTCGGCATCGGCCATTGCAGCGATGGCAGGGATGATGGGAATCGCCACTCAGCGGTTTAGCGCCCGCGAAGTGTACGATCTCGCTTTGGCCGGCAATCCCCGTGCAAAACTAGTTTTTGAATCCGTCGGTCGGGCGCTCGGAATTGCGATTGCTAATCTCGTCAGTCTCTTCAACTTTCCTCTTTATCTGCTGTCCGGCGGCCCGCTTCCCGCGTGGGACTTTTTTGCGCCTTCCATGTTCACTGAAATAAAGAAGCGGTCCTTCACTTTCGATTCCACTTCGACCAGAGTCGAAAAAGCGGTGCTCGGCAGCGATGCCGGCCTGTACGGCGCTGCCTACTTGCCTTTGCAGCAGCATCCGCTCGCTTCGGTAGCAATACCTTCTCCTAGATGAGTTCTCGTATTAGTAAGTATTGGCTCGGGCTCGACGTCGGCACTGGCGGTTCGCGCGCCCTTCTCGTCGATGCTGGCGGTCGCGTGACGCACGCATTCACTGCTCCTCACCGCGAGATGCACATGGCAAGACCGCTGTGGGCCGAACAGGATCCCGATGACTGGTGGAGAGCTTGTCAGGCTGCAATCCGAGGTGTGCTTTTGCAATCCGGCATAGACGGCAGCTCTGTTGCCGGCATTGGCCTCACGGGACAAATGCACGGGCTCGTGCTTCTCGACGAAAAGCACGAAGTGATCCGCCCTGCATTGATCTGGTGTGACCAGCGCAGTCAAAAGCAAGTGGATTTCGTCAACGCGAAGCTCGGAACCGACACCATCCTGAGTAGCATCGCCAATCCTGTCCTGACTGGCTTCACCCTTCCCAAACTGCTCTGGGTTCGCGACAACGAGCCCGAGTCTTATGCGCGGCTCCGGAAGATTCTTCTTCCGAAGGACTACCCTCGATTCAAGCTGACCGGCGAATTTGCCACCGACGTCTCGGACGCAAGCGGCACTTCTCTGTTCGATGTCGCGAATCGTAAATGGTCCGACGCGATGGTGAGCGGACTGGGACTCGACCGTTCAATCCTTCCGGACGCCTTCGAATCGAGCGACCTGGCCGGCTGGGTGAGCGCCGAAGCGGCGAAGAGCACCGGGCTCTCTCCCGGAACGCCTGTTGTCGCCGGGGCAGGGGACCAGGCGGCCAGTGCTGTCGGGAACGGAATTGTCGAGCCCGGAACTGTGTCGTGCACCCTAGGTACGTCGGGCGTGGTCTTCGCCTACCTTGAAAAGCCTGAATACGATCCGCAGGGGCGTGTACACACCTTTTGTCACGCCATCCCGAATGTCTGGCATGTCATGGGCGTCACTCAGGGTGCGGGACTAAGCTTGCAGTGGTTCCGTAATCGCTTCGCACCCGACATCGCCTACGATGACCTGACTGCCGAAGCAACGCTTTCGCACGCAGGGTCGGATGGGCTGTTCTGGCTTCCTTACCTGATGGGCGAGCGCACTCCGCACCTGGACGCAAACGCGCGAGCCGCTTGGGTGGGCCTCACGGCAAGACATACGCGCGCGGATCTGACGCGCTCCGTTCTCGAGGGCGTTTGTTACAGCCTTCGGGACGGTCTGGAAATTATCGCCGCTCTCGGCGCCAATCCATCGCTAGTCCGGCTCTCCGGCGGGGGCGCAAAAAGCCCGTTCTGGCAGCAACTCTTCGCCGACGTCTTTCGCCAGAAGGTTGTCACCCTCGCCACGCAGGAAGGTTCCGCCTACGGAGCCGCGCTCTTGGCGATGGTCGGGACCGGCGAGTACAGCAGCGCCGTTGACGTGTGCAGTGTCGCAATCAAGGAAGTCGACACCAAAAATCCGCAGCCGAAGGTTTCGGCGTTCTATCAGCAGCGTTATGAAATCTATCGGTCTCTGTATCCCGCGCTGAAGTCGGCCTTTGGTGCAATTGCCGGGCTTGATGGCTGAGAGTCTCTACTGTGACGTTGCGCTTCCAGTTCCCGTCAGCCGTCTCTTTACCTACTCTCTTCCATTAACCTTGCGCCACCGGGTAAAGACAGGCTGCCGGGTGCTGGTCCCATTCGGAT